>JAGXLK010000013.1 GCA_018334735.1 Planctomycetota bacterium
CTGAGTTCCCGTTGCGCCCACTGGCGATGTGGGCGAGCCGGCGGGGACGCGGACAGCGGCTGAGCTTGTTGAAGCAGAGAAGAAAGCTCTTCCAACCATCTGTAATAATTTGCGGGTTCGGGAAGCGGGCCGCCTTCTCCTTCACACCAATACCGCATGGTCGAAATCAAGTGGTCTCCCTTTTCGGTGATGCGAATTGGAATGTTGGAGTTTTCTATTAAAAGCGCCCACCGCATACGTTTGAACATAACCTGGGCTCTATCACGCCAGAGCTCCGGTCGTTTTTTGGCCCAATCGCTTGTCAGTTGTTCCCCGAGAGTTTCCAGATCATTCAGCATTTTGTCGTGTGGATATTCGCCGCCCCGCGACACTACTTGGAAGACAAGGGTTAGTAAGAGGATTGTTAAGAAGGCGCGGCTTTTTCGCATTTTTTACTCTCCTCCCACTGTGCCAGCGGCTTGCCTGTCGGTCTGGAGTATTTCGAGAGATCGGCTGATGTCGAGTCCTTCTTTTTGAACTCGAATGTCGTAGTATAGAGGTACCAGGGCGCAGATAGCGAAGGGCAGGAAAAAGGCCTGAATACTTTCTCCAAGAAGTCCCATTACAACCTGGTAGCTCGGCCGCAGCACCGTGATACTCCATTGGCCGAAGGGGGCCTCGATTACCTGTTCCATTTTCCAAACATGCGGTGCGAGCTGAGTTAGAGACGTCATAACCGCCCGCGCCAGAAGATCGAGTATCGCGACAAATATCCAGATAATCATCAGTTTCATTACATTGTTGCCGAAGAATCCGCCAGGCATCGAAATCCTCACCATTGACCAGCTTCTTTTCAGTGTTTGGATAGGAGATTTCCCTTCGATAGCGGCCACAGTCGGCACAAGAATAAAAACGATTGTCAGGATAAATCCGGGCAGCAGAAAAAATAGAAGCCCGAAACAAATTAAGGCAGTGGCCAGGAGACAGGATCCAAGAACGGATCCAAAAGGTACCCCGGATGTTATTTTCGAAATGTTCATTTCGTTCCCGAGGTAGGCTTTACTTACATAGGCCGAGAGAATTCCGTACTTTATCAGCAGAACAGCCATTGTTATCGCCGTGAGACCAAAAAGCAGCAGGAGAAGGAGGATGGCGTCGATGGACTTTATGCCCTGTAAATTTGCCGCCACTTTGTCGTAGTAGGATTGAACCGTATACAGACTGAGTTTGTTGGCTGCATAGCCGGCATAGCCGAGAATCAGCGAGACCACGAAAAGGGGCAAAAAATGGCGACGATAAATACGCAGACTCCGGTTGAGGATCTCCCAAATGGTCAGAGGCCTGAGGCCGTTTTTCATATCTTGCCAACGTTTCTTCGTAAATGGTAAATGGCATTATCCGCTTTTTGTGGAACCAATGATCTCCCCCATCTTCAAATCTACCGTTCATACCCCGTTTCTGTCAACACATACGACTGTCATTTCTGCTACCTTGGATTTGCGTTTCTCGTTCATCTATAATTAAAAGTTGTGGGATTTTTATCGTGGGCCTGCTTCCGGTGGTTTCAATTCAATGTTGTGTCGATCGAAGGGGAGTTTGTTTTGAGCATAAAACCAAAAAATTCGGACGAGGATCTGAGGCAGCACATCATGGAGCAGGTAGAACAGCTTATCGAGTCCGATGATATTCGGGGGGCTCTGTCCATGCTCCAGGGACAACCTCCGGCTGATGTCGCTGAGATTGTGGAAGAACTGGATTCCGCGGAACAGGTCTCGCTTCTGCGCCAGCTCGCCGAAGAAACGGCCGGCGAAGTGCTCGATGAGCTCAGCGAAGGGACTGTGCGCGAGATTGCTGAGGCGCTTCCGGGGGTGATTGCGCGGGCAGCCTCCTATATGGAACCGGACGAGCTTGCGGATCTTCTGAATGTTCTGGATGTCGAAAAGCGGGAAATTGTTTTCCAAAATCTTCCCGCTGAAGAAGCTAGACAAGCACGAAGTCTGCTGGAGCATCCTTCTGACACCGCGGGCGGTATTATGACGCCGGATTTTGTGCTCCTGGCCAGCGATATTACGGCGGGACAGGCGGTGGAGATTACTCAAAGTAGCCGGGAAAGCGAAACTCTTGCGCGCCTTTTTGTGAGCAATGAAGAAGGTCAGTTGCTTGGCCATCTGCCCTTCCATAAACTTGTTTTCGCCGGGCCCAACCGGGATCTCAAAGATTTGATAGAACCGGAAATTGCTACCGTTACACCCGAAACCGACCAGGAAGAAGTTGTGCGCCTTGCCAGTCGCTACGGTATGGATTTTGTGCCTGTTGTCGATCAAACAGACCGGCTTATCGGAGTTGTCACAAGCGATGATATTCTGGAAGCCGAACAAGAAGAAGTGGATGAGGATATGTACCGGCTTGCCGGGACTACCGAGAAGGACCCCGTGCGAGCAACGGTTCTCCGCAGCACGCGTTTGAGATTGCCGTGGCTTTTGCTGACGCTTCTGGGGGGGCTGGGTATAGCGTTCATGGTGAGCCGATTTGAGAATACACTGGAAGCCGTTCAAATCGCCTTTTTCATCCCCGTCATCCCGTTGATGGGAGGAAATGTCGCCATTCAGGCTTCGACAATCGTGGTGCGGGGACTTGCGGTGGGGGATATCCAGCTTGGGCGCCTGCTGACCTTCAGTTTGAAACAGGGGGTTGTGACACTCTTGCTTGCTATTCTCTGTGGGCTGGCGGCTGCGGTCCTGGGTTTGCTTTTCCCGAATGTCAATCAGCCAATCGCGGCTTTGGTAGGTCTGGCCGTATTTGTTGCTATTCTCACGGCAGGCTCGCTCGGCACATTGCTGCCGCTGGCATTCGATAAGTATGGTCTCGACCCGGCCATCAGTGCGGGGCCGTTCGTGACGATACTGAATGACGTAATTTGCATCTTGATTTATCTTCTTCTGGGAGCTGCGCTGGTATGAGGCTTTGGGGAAGGTTGGGGAGGGGCCAAGCGTTTTAGACGCTTCGTAAGTTCTCGTCGATACAGGTCAGCACAAGCTCAAGAAAGTGAAAGGCTGCTCGACTCATTTTTAATTTGCGGCCGTCTTTCAGTTCGATCACGCTGGTCTTTATTGACGTTCTGCAGTCTTCAATATTTGACAGCTGGACGCATTTGGTGACACCACGGGGGTTTGTGAAATACAGAGCCCCGCCGGTCAGAATGGCGGATTCCAGACTTTTGTCCAGGAAACAATTATCATAGACCAGGAGGGGAGTTTCATCAGCCGGAACCTCAAGTTTTTTACGCAAATCGGCGAGGCGGCCCGGCGGGATATCGTCGGCCAAGAACGCGTTTTCGGGTTTTCTTGCCTGCGTGCGGACGCATTTTTTCACCGTGGTGGGATCCAAAAAATTAACCTCGGAATGTTGGCTGCCTGAAAGTAAACTGGAGATATAACCTTCATCGAGATTAATGGCTCTGGCAATTCTCTGGAGCATTCGTTTTTCTGATTCCGCGACGACTCCATCGGCCAGAGCACAGAGATAAAGCTTGTGAATAAGGTCCTGGGCTTCGGCCACGTCGGCTTCAAAATTAGAGAACCCCAGTTTTCCTGCCTGCCGGATCAAAGTTTCTGTCTCTCCGGGAGAAAGATGAATTCTCTCACCGATTGACTGCAGAAAGTCCTTTTCAAGGGCGGAGATTTCGCCATCTGCACGCGTCATCAAAACGGCGCATTTGAAAAGAAAAACATTTTTATAATGCGGTTTGATAATAGCATTTTCCGCTTTTTCCAGACTTTGCCAGCCTGGCAATCCGTCGGTTTCAATCCCCGGCACTCTGGCGACCAGGTCTTTGATCTGTTCTTTGATCCGCGCAAGTTTTTCCACCTGGTTTGTCAGTGAGAGTATACGTTCTCGGTCGGTGTCTGCGTGTGATTCATGAATTCGTGCTAAAATCAGGTCCAGAGACCTTCGTGCGCTCGTCATAAGATCTCCCAGCTGCCGGACCTTTTCGCCCGTGGCCTCATCCCAATTTTTCAGGACAGTTTCTCGCTTCTCGTTGAGTTTTTCACTGACTTCTTCCAGTCGGTCTTTTGCCGAAGCGTTAAGGGTGCTGATATCAATCGTTGAAAGACGCTGGTTGAACAGGGAAAGTTTGAAGAAAGTTGCCAGAGGATCTTCAGCCCCGAGTTCATCTATTGCGTCCGACAGGGCAGTAAGCTCGTTTAAGTTGCCGTCCCCGTGGGCGGGCGTGAGGGATTCGGATTCTTCTTCCAGTTCTTCAATTAAATGCTTTTCCGACGAGATTTCTTCACGTAGTTCTGCCACCCCCTGACTGTCCGCAAGGTTCAAGAACAAATTGGCCAGATCTAGTCCATTCTCGGGCATGTGCATACCTTTTTTAATCCTGGGTCTTTATCAAGAAAGCCCCTCACCCGTTTGACCGTACCGAGAACTAAAATAAGTCTATCGTCAATTTCCTTATTTCGCAAGTCAGCGCCATCTTTTCGGCATGGATTTACCAGATCGCGCAAGGTCTAATGCGTCTTCTCCCACCTGAGTACCCACGCTTTTCTTTTCTGCTCATACAGGGCTTTCGAGGAGAAGGAACTGTTAACTGCAAGAGCAATTTTTGACCCTGTTTTGCCGCAGACCAAAAGCTGCCGACCGTCCGTGGAAAAGCGGACCGAAAAAATTTCTCCCAGTTTCGGACGCAAACACAAAAGCTGTCGCCCGGTGTGAGCATCCCAAATCCGGGCGGTTTTGTCTTTGCCGGCAGTTACTATTCGTGAACCGTCCGGCGAAAAATCGGCCACGTTAACTCCGTCGGTGTGGCCGCGCAGGACACGGGTAAGTTTCCCCGATGGGATTTGCCAGAGCCGCGCCTTCCCCTCTTCTCCGGCGCTGATTAAACGTTTGTTATTCGGAGAGAAAGAAACCGAATGCGTGCATCCACTATGAGCGCGAATGTCAAGGCGTTCTTGCCATGAGTCCGTTTCCCATATCTGCAGAGCGCCGTCTCCTCCGCCACACGCCAGCCATTTTCCATTGATGGAGAATGCCAGACTGCGGGCTGCACGGTCAATTGTCGATAAAACTGTTATTTCGGAAGGGTTTTCTGTTTGTCGAACAAACACTTTGTTGCCCCATGTTCCGGTTGCGACCAGTTTTCCGTCCGGACTGAAAACGGTTGCCAGGACCGGGCCGCTGTTTGCGGTCCATGATTTTTTCTGCGTTTTTGCTATTTCATATAATATGAGATTGCCGCGAAATCCACCCGAAGCAACCCTTCGCCCGTCCGGGGAAAAAGCGATCGAAGTGGTGGCGTGTGGATCCGCCCTGAACCGCGCCATCAGTTGGCCGGTTGCAACATTCCAGAGCCGCACAAATCCATCCTGTCCGCCGGTTGCCACGATTTTTCTGTCGGGGGACCAGGCACCGCACGACACCATAGTTTTGCCTTCGCCGAGGATGACCTCGGCACGATTCTTCCCGGAGTTCCAGGCTTTCACAGTATGATCGGCACCGCCCGTAAAAATCGTCCGTCCGCCGGGGGCAAAACACAGTGATAGCACCGCCCCTGAATGTCCGGTTAACGTCAAAAGTTTTTTGCCGGACCGGGTTTTCCATAATTTTACCAAACGATCGTCTCCCGCTGAGGCGACGAACTTTCCGGCGGGCGAAAAAGCAACGGCTCGACAAGCTCCGCGGTGCGCAACTTTTTCCCAAAGTTTCTTTTTGGTTTGAACGTTCCAGACCGAGAGTCTGCCGTCCTGCCCGGAACATGCTATATGTTTGCCATCGGCGGCGAAAACTGCCGATGCGAACCCCGATTTGCCGAGAACAGCCACTGGCTGTCCCGGCACGGTATCCCAGATACGGATAGGGCCGGCTTCACAGACCGAGAGGAAACACCCGCCATCCGGAGCAAAATCCACATCCATGACCGGACCTTCGTGCCCCGCAAAAGATCGGAGTTCTTTGCCCGACGCGATATCCAGGAGTTTTACTGATCGGTCGGAATTACCCGTCAGTATTCGTTTCCCATCGGGCGAAAATGCGACGCTGCGGATGCGGCTATTTCCCGGCGTGATTTTTTTAAGTTCTTTTCCGATTCGGACATCCCAAAATCTGACGGATCCGTCCCAGCTGGCGCTGGCAAGCCAGCGGCCATCCGGTGAAAATGCAACGGCGCTTATTATCCCTGTGTGACCATTCAATTTTTTCGGGGAGTCCGGATCAGAGAGGTCCCAGACGGCGATTGTGTTGTCCCAGCACGGTACCGCAAGGTATCGTCCGTCCGAAGATACCGCCATCGAGCGAGGCTGAAGTTTGCCTTTATAGAGCGTCAGGAGGTCGAGGCGGCACAGGTGAAGAAGCCGTCCCCATTCCCAATTTCGGTGACCGGGTGGGGCTTTAAGCAGAAGGGTCTGTGCTTCGTCGAACTCGCGGTTCTGGATGTGCTGGTCGGCGAGCGCAATGCTATGGTAGTAATTTTCGCGTTCCGCACGCCGGAGCGCATTTTCGGCTTTCCGGCGCTGCTTCTGCTCCCGATTTCGGGCGGCCACGGCGTTCTTCTCGGAGCGAACCGCCCGGTTTCTTTCGCTGCGGATCCAGAAAAAAGCCACCGTCATGACCAGCAGGACCACTCCCACCAGCGTGGCCGAACCGTATTTGAAGAACCGGAGGCGCTTGCGGCGGGCGTCGCGCTCCCGCCGGGCGGATCCCACTTTGCTCAGCAGACCGCGGTGGCGATCATCCTCCGGGTCCAGCAGCGACTCCGCAAGGTCCAGATCGCGGTTTTTATAAGCCGATTCCGCGTATTCGAGTGCGGTTCCAGCTGTTCCTTCCCGGGCATGGTGGTTTTCCGGCCAGAGGTTGAGCGCTTCCTCAAAACTTAGCAGAGCGCGCGAAAACATGTCGTATTCGCCCGTTTCGCGGGCCTGGTGCAGCAGATCGTCGGCGCGTGAAGAAAGGGCGAGACTCTCGTGGTGGGCCCGGCATTCCCGGATGGCGTTCTGAAAGTCCTGTACGGTTTCGTAACGATGCAAGATGTCAGTGGCCATCGCTTTTTTTGCCACATCCAGCAGCTCACCTTCGGTTTCGGCTGGCTGGATCCGGTTATGAGCTGCATTCATCAGACAATGCATGACGTTGTTGCCGGTATGCGGCGGCCGCTCGGTGAGAATTTCGTATAGAATAGCCCCGAGCAGATAAATATCGCTTGCCGGGCCGATTTTCCCAGAATCGGCTTGCGCCATTTCTGGAGCCATATACACGGGCGTTCCGCCGGGCCCAGTTTGAGAGCCAACCGGTTCGGCTTTTCCCATTTCACTGAACGAGACGGCCAGCCCCCAATCCATGAGGAGAACTTCGCCGAACTCTCCGAGCATGACATTCTCAGGTTTGAGATCCCGGTGAACCACGCCTTTGGAATGTGCGAATGCAACGGCATCGGCCACGCGCAGCAGGATATCGAGGTTTTCCTGTTTGGAATTAGCGGCAATGGTCTCTTCCCAGCGATGGCCGCGCACGTTTTTCATGGCGTAGAACAGATGATCCTGGTCATCCGAACCGAGATCGTGGACCGGAACGATATTCGGGTGGTCGAGATCGCCGGTAACGGCGGCTTCGGAGAGGAATCGGGCGCGGGCAGCGGGGCTCTGAGCCGAGTCCTCTTTCATCATTTTGAGGGCAATGTCGCGATCAAACGAGGTTTGTCTGGCCGAATAGACAACGCCCATACCGCCTTCGCCGATCTGTTTCAACAGTTCATAGTCAGCTGCCGATTCGTCCGGAATCGGTGCCCAGTTGAGGGATTTCTGCTTGATGGAGAGGTTTGTCGGCGTCTCGGTTTCCCGTTGTTCCGGTTCGATCGAGACAGTTGCGTCCTGAATACCGGAGACGGAATCGGCCCAGATGGATTCGATTTCCTCAAGGGATACGTTTTCGGACGGGAGATACTGGAGATCCTGCGTATCCCAGTTTTCGTTCACATCTTCGGCGGGTTCCGTTTTCGCTCCGCAATCGGGACATTTTGCTGGAGCTCCCTGGTCCGCTCGGGTGACCAGCGATTTGCCGCACTTCGGACAAATTTTTTTCTCATCATCGATCATCCCGTCCCCTCGCTTCCAAAAATGACGGTTCCTCGCAATCGAAAATGACCGGGAGCCATCCTGTCATTTCTACCATTTGCCGGGAAGGCGTTGCTCATTCGTTTCCAGATCGTTTTTTCTTCAGTTTTCGTGCCCGCGAAGCAATTGAATCTCCCAGGCTCCGCGGCTGTTCGCCTGTTGCTTTTTCCTCGTTGTTTGTGGGCTTTTCTCCTTCGACGGACGCCTCCTCGGGGGCCGATTGTGTTTCTTGGGGCTCATAACGTCCGCGAATGTCGGCCGCCCCGGTATCTCTGACCAGCGGCGCTCCGGGGAAATCAATTGGTTTTCGGCTTCCGCGTCCGCGTTTCATACCCTGAGGAGCACCGTTTTTCCCGGTTTCCGGGGAAAGACGTTCGTCGGGGATATTTTGTTCGAGACGCTGACGCAACTTCTTGTGGAAATCGCGTCGGCTGCGGCGTCGCTGTGCCACATCGGGGCGGTCCAGGACTTCTTCTTCGATCGGTTCAGGATATCCTTCCGGGGGGGTTGGTTCAATCCGGTGGAGCAGACGCGGTTCGCGCATCCGCTCGAGTCTCCGGCGCAGGGCTTTCCGCAGGCGCGCTTTTTCACCGTCGGTTCGGTCCGCCAGGTTTGTGCGGTCCGGACAATCCAGGGCCGAGCGATCGCCCAGCAGACCTTCGAGAATCATAATTGCGGATTCCCGGCTCGGCACGGCCCCCTCGTGGCGTTCGACGTTCCAGGAGGCAAATTGCCGGAGTGGTTTGCCAACACACGCGGGGCATCCGTCCTCGCAGTCGCAGGATTTTATGTGTTCAAGGACGGCTGGCATGATTTCGCCGAGCCGCTCATAGGCTTTTTCCGTAAACCCCAGCCCGTGAGTGTAGAGTTCGTAGACGAAAATCGATTGCCACGGGGAGTTCGCGCTGCCAATGGTGTGGGAGAAATCGAGGGTGTTGCAGGTGATGAACAGCGGCAGCAACATACGCGTGGCGTAGCCGATGCCGCGTAGACCACTGTGGGTGTTTAGCCCGGCGTTACGAACTCGGGCCAGAAGTGGTTCGGGGGGCTCGATCCAGAACGCCATTGTCTCCAGGGTCAGCGGCGGCAGGTTAAGTCCGTGACGGCTGATGGCATCGAGTTCGTAGAAGTGGATCTTTTCGTATCCCACAGTCCGGTCATAGGCCGTCACTTCGCCCCAATGTGCCACACCCGTCCCGAAAGGCTTTTCGCGCAGTTTCAGATCGATGTGATGAACATCGGCTCCGCCGAGCGGCTGCGTGTAATAATCGACGTCGACCCGCCGGACGGTGGCGATGTTGCGTTCCATGTCCAGATCCAGCACACGCCAGGTTTCTCCGTTGTGCAGGTAAATGGCGTCCGGATGTACAAGAGGCGGTGCGTCGGCTTTGTCCACTTCCTCGATGACCTCACCCGTTTCTTCGTCCTCGATCATCACGGTCTCACCGTACGCGTAGCGAAGCGCCAGCTCGTGGTGGGGGATTTCGCTTGCCGAGTGGTACCATTTGTCATCGATCCGGTGGATTTTGTGGTTTTCCTCAAGAACGCTCAGGACGAGGTCGGAATCCGGCCCGAAGGAATCGGCTTCTTCATCGCTGAGTGGCAGCTCATGGCTTGCACAGCGTAGGTGTCCCAGCGTCACAAAGGGGTTTTCGGGCTCGAGGACCGCTGCTTCGATGGGGCGCCCGAAAATGTAATCGGGTTCCGTCATCACGTACTGGTTGGTTGCTGTGTCAATGCCGATCAGTATCACCAGGGCGTCCCGTTCCTCGCGACCGGCCCGACCGGCCTGTTGGAAGAACGAGGCGAGGGTTCCCGGGTAGCCCACGACCACGCTGGCATCGAGCACGCCGACATCGATTCCGAGTTCCAGCGCTGGCGTGGTGCTGACGCCCATCAATTCGCCCTCGAAGAGTCGGCGCTCGATCTCACGTCGTTCTTCAGGTAGATAACCGCCCCGGTAGGGGCAGATTTTGCCCGCGAGTTGCGGGGTTTCCTCCCGGAGTTTGTCCCGCACGTAGCGGTAGATCATCTCAGCGGTGACGCGGGCTTTCGAGAAAACGATTGTGGGAATACCCTGCTGGACCAACCGGACCATCAGGTCGTGGGCCTCAACGTTTGCGCTTCGGCGCGAACGCCAATCTCTTTCGCGGACCGTTGGCGGGTTCCAGAACAGGTACGTTCTGCCACCTCGCGGGCTTCCGTCTTCGCTGATAACTTCCATTTCACGGCCGGTCAGGCGTTCAGCGAGTTCGGCGGGGTTGGCGATGGTGGCCGAACAGGCAATGATCTGCGGATCTGAGCCGTAGCGCTCACAAATGCGCCAGAAACGATGCATGAGGTTGGCCATGTTCGAGCCAAATATGCCGTTATAAACGTGGATTTCATCGAGGACCAGATACTCGAGATTGGCAATAAATTCCGCCCAGCGCCCGTGTTGTGGCATAATCGAAGCATGAAGCATGTCGGGGTTGCTGAATATCGCCGAGGCGTTTGTGCGCAGTTTTTTCCGAAGTGAGGAGGGCGTATCGCCATCGTAGACGCCGGCGAGCGATTCATCAATTTTCGCCGATTCCATCGCCCGGGAGAATCCCCGAAATTGGTCCTGGGTGAGAGCTTTTGTGGGGAAGAGGAGGAGCGAACGCGCCCGGCGCCCCTGGAGCAACGTTTCCAGAATCGGGAGGGCATAGCAGAGAGTCTTCCCGCTGGCGGTACCTGTTGTGATGAGCACATCTTGGCCATCTCGGGCCATATTGGTGGCCAGAGCCTGGTGGGAGTAGAGCCGTTCGATCCCGCGATCTTCCAGAACCCTTTCGATCGGAGCAGGAAAGGGCCTCCCCAGCTCCCCGTACCTGGCGTCCCTCGGTTCGACCCGGCGGATATGAACGATTTGTCCCTGGTATTCAGGGGAATCTTCAAGTTCGCGGATGAATGATTCGAAGCTGGTCATTGTGTCGGTTTCAGGAGTCCGAATTTCCCTCAGGCGGTTGCGTGAAACGACGCATGATATCGGCCATTGTAACGATATCGAGCATGTTATGTTTGAGGATTTTTACCATCTGGTTGGCATTGCCGCTCCGCACGAACTGATGATAGGCCGCGGGGATCTGTTCGCCGGGAATGTCCCCGTTCCGAGGACGACCACAGATGTAAGTTTCGAGCGTCTGGAGCTTACAGTTGGGCAATTGATTTTTCCAGACGCGACGGCAGACATGGAGGAGATCGAAATGAAGCGGCTCTTCGGCCAGATCGACCCCCGTTGCTGCTGCCCGTGTGCGTAGATACGGCATGTCAAAACTTTTTCCGTTGAATGTTACAAGCATTTTTTTGTCGGCGAAACGCTGATTGAACAGCAATATGGCCGCCGGTTCTTCCGAGTAGTCGCGCGCAAGATACTGGCGCACAATTAATTGATCGTTCTCACATTCCATGGAACCGATCAGGAAGAGGGGGGAACTGCCCAGCCCGGTGGTTTCAAGGTCCATGAAAACGATATCTTCCGGTTCTAGACCCTCCGCGGGCCAGAGATCGCGCATTCTATGACGGAGTCCGGATTGTGGTTTTGAGAGCGCCTCGATGAATTCACTGTACAACTCGATGTGTTCCGGTTTTTCCGAGAACGCGGTTTCAATCAGATAAATGGTCCTGCCTTTCCGCACGGATACTTCTTCTCCTTCGACAGCATCTTCGAGGGAGACCCGGATCGAGGACGGGTTGCGATCGTTCGCCGGATTATCGGAGGATATGCGGGGAATGTCGCGCTCGTATCGGATTTCTTTATCGGCTTTTTTGGAAGCGCGTTCCTCGCACTGTTTCCGCCACCGTCGCACGGCGCTTTGGAGTTCTTCCGAGTCTTTTTGGGGGGTTTTCGGCTCCGATTTCCCGTCGTCGATAAGGTCATCCAATTTCTTTTTCATATCGTCCGGCATGGCGGCTCTCTCTGATATTTGAACAAAGACTATACAAATGCATTATATGGCAGCGCCCGGATTAGCCAAAGCGTATTGACGGAAATAGGCCGTTTGGTTCAGCTTGGGAAAAGTTGGCCGACTCACGAAACGAATACTATCCCCTCGCGGTGGGGATATTTATGGTTCGACCTACACCAGCGGCTGCGGGCGCTCCTCGTCCTTCGTTTGGCTTCCGCGCAGCTCCCGCACAGGCACTGCTTGATAAAAGCGGGCTATTTCTGCGATTTCGGAGGGCTCGCTTTTCCCCGTTCAGAACAAAACTCCGGGATTGAACATTCCTTCGGGGTCGAACTGGCGACGCACATTTTCCATTTGCTCGAGTTCTTCGTTGGAAAATTGTACTGATAGAAAATCCCGTTTGATTCGTCCAATCCCGTGTTCGGCAGAGACGCTTCCTTCCATTGCCACCACATTGTCGGCAAAACTTTTATAGAGTGCCATCGCCCGGTCGAGTTCGGCTTTATTCTCGGGGAGAATGTTAATGTGAAGATGGTTATCGCCGATATGACCGAAAATCACGTATTGCAGGCCGGAATCTTCAAGGGTTTTGCGGTAGACCGACATCACGTCTCCGAGCCGTTCATTGGGGACCGCCATGTCGGTGCCAATTTTATGCAACGCCGGCACTTTCCGCTGGCGTCGCCCGATAATACCGTTGACATATTCGGGGACCGCGTGCCGGAACTCTTTCATACGACCGAGTTCTCCCGGCGAAAAACCGGCCCAGCTTTTTGACGCCGTTGTCCCGGCCACCTGCAATTCTTGCTCCAGAAAATCGTAGATCTTCCGAAATTCATCGTCCCCGTCGAACTTAATCTCCAGGTAAACCGCACAGCCGGCATTTCCATCCAGAGGTGGCACGCCGCTTGAAGCCCCTTCTTTCCGCCGTTTGTCCCTGAGAAGGTCCAGAGCTTTTGGGCCGATGTATTCGATAGCAAGCGGGTCGATTTCTTCGGAGACGCGCGCTCTGTTGACAAATTCAAGGACGTTTTCTTCGGAGGGCAAAAATGCTGTGAGGAACAATCGTTCCGGTGGTTCGAACGCCAGACGGAGTTCGATTTCGACCAACAGGCCAAGCGTCCCTTCGCTCCCCACGAACAGATCAACGGCATCCATACCGTGTACGAGATAGTAACCGGCCGTATG
>JAGXLK010000494.1 GCA_018334735.1 Planctomycetota bacterium
GGAGGATTATCCATCTCATCGGTCGCCAGAGGCTTTATCATCTTCAACAAATCTTCTTCAAACCAATCGCGATTGTGCTGGTTGCGGCGGAGGAATTTATAGGCGGTTTTTTCTCTTTCAGTCCCGAGCAAAAAGGGGAAGACGGCCCGCACGACGCGCATCACCGACTCTGGTTTCTTAGCTTCCTTATGTTCCGTGGTCAATTTTTCGCCCGCTTTCACGATGCTGTAAGCCACGAGCGGGCTTTTTTCGACGTATTTCAGGTGCGGTTTGAGCATCTCGATGCGCGGCTCGGCCGTCGTGTATTTCCAGTTCGGAACCTGCTGAAGGGAGAGGTAAACAGCACGGAACGTCCGCGACGGCACGCCGAGAGGTTGCGCCAGAGATTTTTCAGTTTCCGCCGGCAGATCCAGCTCAGAGAGAAGAAAACCCCTCGTCTTCTGGAAAAACTGTTTGCTCGATTGATCCTCCTTTATGGTAAGTTCCGCCGGGGCGGGTCGGTCGGTGAGGTGGAGTTTGAGGACGAATTGCTCGTCCCGGGATCCGAACTCCACGACCGCGTCGGTGGGAAAATGATGCGATACGGTTTTCAGAAAATTTTTCGGAGGCGAAGCCCATTTCGCGCTTCGCAGGTTTCCCACAACCGGCCCCGACCAGCTTTGATCAACGATTCGGACACGAGGGTCGGCACGAAAACGGTCCCTGAGCCAGTGAGCCAGACAGACGCTGTTTTTTTCATGTGTGGTGGGCCGGCCCTTTATTCTGCCGGGGGCGGGGAGAATGATGCGAAACGGTCTCTCCTCGGCACGGACGGGGTGTACAAAGGAAACCATCAGCAAAACAACGACAGAGAGCACCGTCAGGCGGCAGCGCGGGAAATTATGGACGAATTTCATGACAAAATCCTCGACGGTTTTAGATTCCGACCACGGCCTCCGTTTGTACTGTTTCCATGCTACCTGTGGGCGGGTGAGGTTTCAATGGGGGGAGCGTTTCCAGGAAAAGGAAAAGCGGTGCTCCGTTCGGCGCAGCCGAACTCCCCACCGCACTCCAGAGCCAGCGCCGGAGCGCTGGCAGGGCGCCTGACACGCAGTGAGATCTGCAGCTTTGCCCCAAGGCGGCCCGTGGTTGCGCGGGAAGGGACGGAAGGGACTTAAGTGACAAAAGGGACTCGATGGTTCTCTGTCCCGTTTCCTGCCTCACGATGCAAAAAAACTGACGATCGCCGGGGCAAGCCGCGGGAACATTCAGGCAGGTCCGCCTCGCCGATGCGGACCTACAGCTCTGTAATATCTCGCGGCAACTGTGGCGCGTTTTCGGGGAGATATCAGTATCTCCGAATACCGATCAGACGCAGGCGGTGCGGGGAGAGTTTTTTCACTGACAACGTGCGGCCGTGGAAATTGAGCCTTGTTCCCGGTCCCTGGTCGCCGGACCACAAATCCCTCACACGCACGAACTCCTGCCACTTCTTCTCCGGCACCAGATCCAGTTTGTCCAGATCGACCTTAAGCACCACGTTCTTTCTCTTATCACCGTTGTAGTTGAACACCCCCAGAATGACGCGGTCAGGCAGCTGCCAGAGCGACACCAGGATGTCCTCATCCTCGCTTTCGACGTAAGGATTTCGCCAGTAGGGATGATACACGACCCGTTCATCGTTCAGACCCCAGTCAAGAACGCTGGTTGGCATCTGCGTCAACGGCCGGACATACGGATTGCGCCAGGAATCGTGCATCCAGATCCACTGGGCCTGGACGTTTTTGGCTTCTATCCGTTCCTCTTTTGTGCCACCATCGATATTGGCCATCCAGCAGATGGGCACGCCCCAGTTGTGTGGCGAAGACATCGCCCGCATACGGGAGATGGGATAGTAGTCAACCCAGTCCTCGTCGGCGATCTCAATGTTCCAGTTCCGCTCGCCGTCGAGGACAGCATCGATCCAGGGCATGGCCACCAGATGATAGTCGTTGGTCGAATGGACCCCAACGGCGTTTGGAAACAAGTCATATTTTTTCGCCAGAGCCTGCAATCGCATGAAGAACCGGCGCAGGTTCCAGCCGTTATACTCCGGCTGAATCCGTCCGTCGGGCAGATAATACCCCAGGCCACTGAGCGGATTGGAGAACTGACGCGGGAAAGTGATGTCCCAGTAAGTGCTCCGCACGCCACCTTTCCCGAACGTCATATCCATCAGATACATAGCGTAATCCCGATACGATTCATTCCACGTATCGCCCCGCCATTCAGCGCCGAAATACTTATAAAGTCCGCCGAAAATGGTTTTGGCGCCGTAACCATGGAGCGCAAAAGACATGTGCCCCAGGTTGACACCATTCCGGGCGCGGTAGGGATCTCTCCACTGGTGACGTCGCACGATGGAATCGGCTTCTTTCTTCCATTTGGCATAAAGTTCATCCCATTCTTCTTTGGCGGTGGAATTGGGATGCATCCAGTTTTTCTGCGTTTGCGGATCGTTTACTTTCACGCCATTGGCGTCCACGCGCGTTTTGCGGTGCGGCACCACAAACGTGCCGTCTTCGGTCGCACCGACCGCTCGCCAACCTTTCGTGAAGGGGCGATACGGAGTCGCGTTGTAGCTGAAACGGATCGTCCGGGAGTCGGTCAGCTCAACCGGACGCGAGATAATATTGTTCCGGAAAATCACACTGCCATCTTCACGGATCGTCTCGTGCGCGGGTTCATCGTTGACCGGGAACCAGCCTTTGTCGGTATCGCTCCACCACATGAAACCGCGCTTATCATTGCCGACCCAGACGGTCGGATAAAAATTGCCAAGAGTCATCTGGCTCCCGGGCCGTCCGGTATCGAGGGTCGACCAGAGCTGTCCTTCTTTGTCAGACGGGAGGGTTATGGCTGTGTGGGCGGCAAAATTTCCTCCGGGCCCGAGACAGACCAGACACTGGGCCTCCTTCGCGGCCAGCGGATACTCCAGGCGCAGTGCGTCCACCCTCACCGTCGTTTCCTTTTCGGGTGCATACGTCAGCTCAACGTAGACCAGCCCATCCTGCTCGAGCCAGCCACGGGCGGAGAAATCGAGTCCTGCTCCGGACGCTTTTCCTTTAAACCGAACGCGGTAGGGGTTTTTCTTTGTGATTTTCGGGTTTTTCAGCTTGACCGCGTGTTTTTGCCCGTCGAGCACGACAACCAGACGCGCTGGTCCGTTCAGAATGCTTTTGCCCTGGGACACCAGATCGGACGGCAGTCCGAGAGCATTCAGTTCATACTGGCGCCCCCAGCACGAGAAACGTGGGGCGGATTTGGAAAAGAACCCCGAGCGGGATCCTTTAGTCTCTTTGATGGCTTCAAACGGAGGCAGCACCTGGTTGATATCGCCGAACTTTTTGCCCCACCATTCCGGATATTCTTCCGCTTCGTTTTTCTTGGTGAATGTCTTCCGCATGGGACCGAGTTCAGAACCGTCGGATAATTTCAGGGTAGCCTCGGCCACGTATTTCCCCGGCTTAAGTTCGGGAAGTTCCCGTTGTCC
>JAGXLK010000014.1 GCA_018334735.1 Planctomycetota bacterium
GGGGAATTTCCCCCGTGAGGTTTTCCACTTTCAGCTTTGGGGCATTTGGGGCATTCTCCGCCTTAATAAAATGGGGCTGGATAGACGGATCGTCGGGGCTATTCGGCGCCATAGTATCCCAGGTATTTGTTTTAGTTTTTTCCTGTTGGTCTGTGTCCGTATCGGCTGGGTCGGATACAAGAACCACATCTTGCGGTGATCGGCATCCGCCGACGTTCAAGGCAAGAATAATTATCAGGATCAGGCTCCACCATGCGAACTGTCCAAAGGGTTGACCCTTCGTATCAGTTATTTCTACACAGCGGGCGAACGGTTTCCCAAATTTCATTGGCAATCTCCTCTTTGGAACGCGGCATCTCTCCGGCAGCTCCCGCAATTGTGATCCAGTTTGATTCCTGGCGGGCCAGGCTCTGATAGACTTCGCGGGTGGACTCCAGGTGTTTCGTGTCGGATTCGTGAATGTCCTGACTGTCTTTCAGATATTCACGTTTACCTTTTGTTCCGATGAGTTTCGCGGCGATGTTAACCGGCATATCAAGCCAAAAATGCAGATCAGGACGGGGGAGACCAAAGATATTGTATTCCAGTTTCTGATCCCACTGGCAGAAAGCATTTCGCTCTGTTTCGTCTTCTATTTTGCTGCCCTGATGCGCGAGGTTGGCGCTGACATATCGATTGCAGACTACCGCATCGCCTCTTTGAAGCCATTCTGTCAATTGATCCCGACTCTCCCAGCGGTCGCAGGCAAACGGCAGGGAGGCCAGATAGGGGTTGACAGATCCTGCATCGCTGGCAAAATCGCCCCTTAGATAGCGGGCACAAAGATCTCCAAAAAATCCTTCCTCGTAATGAGGGAATTCAACATAGCGAGCGGTGTGGCCGACCGAACGAATATTTTCGCAAAGCTGTCGGCTTTGCACAGTTTTACCACTGCCGTCTATCCCGCAGATAACAAGTAGAAGCCCCTTTTTCATGGCAGAAGCGATTTCGGCCCTCCTCGGTAATCTTCGGAGTGTTAAATATCGAAAATCTCAAGGGCATTTTCTCTCAAGAGGCGGCGGGCCAGGTCCACTGCTTCTTCCTCTGTACCTCGCTCTTTACCCACGAAATCCTCGGCCAGCACTTTTGCAAGGGAGCGACGGTACATGTTGAATTTGGGTAGTCCAAATTCCAGTTTATACATGTCGCTATAATAACCGATTAATTTAGTTTTCGGCACGCTCTGGAGTCTGGCTTTAAGATCCTGTTCGATGTAAGCAGGAATAGTATCGTACCACCAGTGGCCGCTCACAACGACGTTTTGGACGATCCAGCCGTAGCTGGCCAATTCTTGAGCCTGGCTATCGCTCAGGACGGATACGCAGAACGTAAGGTCGGAACATTCGTTGAACAGAGGTAACAATGAATGAAGCGTATCGCCGGCTCTGGGTAGATCTTTTCCTTTTAGCACGCCGTGACGATATGCGTTACGAACTGCCCCGGCCATTAACTGAAAAGGCATGCCTTTTTCTTCACAAAGTTCTGCGAGATCAAAGAGGATGCCACACTGGAGCGTGGCTGTCTCCGAAGCGCTCAGCGGTTTTCCCTGAGCAGCTTTCCCCACCGCCGTGTCCATGTCGCTTTCTACGACGGGGTACACTTCGAACAGGGGGGGAAGTGAGAGTGCAACACTGGCCGCTCCATTTTTTCTGAAACGGTCCACTATAGATTCCAGGGCCTGGCGCAGGCTGGCGGAATCCCCGATATCCGTGTCGCTGATTTTACACAGAGACTCTCGCACTTCAGCGTTTCGGAACTCGAACACCAGAGTGTCCGCCCGCAGCGATGGCACAAACATATCCTGATCGATACGATCCAGATCGTCGTCGAACTGGTTTGTCAGAAAGACTTTTTCAATTGAGGACGCATCGAGGATCTCTCGTGCCCGTCCAGGCTCTTTGGCGGCATTTTCTACAGATTCCGCGAGTCCCTTCCAGTTGTCATGGGTGAGTTTTTGATCCTGAAAACCGAACAGCTCGCGACTCAGCTCGATCATCCAGCTGTATTGCACGGTGTTGTCGAGGGGTTCCAGGGCCTGGACAAGTGAGGACAGCATTTTCTCGTCGGGATTATCTTCAGCGATAACATCCTTTTGCATGCCGGCACTGTGGGCGAGTTCGGTGAAGTAATGGTATCCGAGCAGTTCCCGGAGGGAGGCGGCATACGGAGCCTCAAAAGGGACGTGTGAGTGCACGTCTATGACCGGGATCGACATAATTTCGTCCAGGAGTCGTTTCTCGAGTTTATTTTCGGGATCCATTGTATTTCCTCTTTTGCGGTGTCGAGCGTCGCCCGATTTTTACTGTTTTCGAGTAGAAAGTTTGCTATTTTACATCAATCTGATAAGGGAAATAGCATTGTATGCCGCTGCCCGGCGATTGGTCAAACGTGTGTTCTAGCCTGCATCTTACGGATGCAGGCTATATAAAGCGGCGCATGCCGTTTAGGGGTAAGAACTTACGACAACAAGAAGTGTTCGCAATTTCCGGCCAGTGTTACTGTGCAGCAAGATGTCTGTATCTTCCTTGTGAAAAAGCAGTTAAAGCCAATCGTTTCTCAACGTAGCGTTCGCCTCCTTGCTGATCACTGATTTTAAGTTGTCAGATTTATGCGCCGTTTTTTTAGCCCGGATTTTTGGCTGAGAAGGGTTATGAACGGTGTTCAATAAAGATTCTACCCTGACTTGACAAAAAGGGCGTCCAATTATCCGTAAAATCCGGGCTAGCCTGAATTGTCAGTTATTCAAAGATTGCAGAGGTGCCGGGATTCTTCCGCCTCTGTTCACAAATGTTTCAGCCGAACCGGCTGCGCGGATGGATATCGCAACGCTTTCGCCGAAAAGCCCACCAAAATGAGCAATTTCTCCGGCTTTCTTGCCCGGCACGGGAATCACCCGTACACTTGTGGTTTTGCGGTTAATGACGCCGATTGCCGCCTCATCGGCCACGAGGGCGGCTATGGTGGATGCCGAAGTATCGCCCGGCAAAACGACCATGTCCAGGCCTACCGAACAAACGCTGCTCATCGCTTCAAGTTTTTCCAATGATAGATCACCGTTGCGAGCGGCTTCGGCCAGGGATTTGTCTTCGCTCACCGGGATGAACGCGCCGCTGAGTCCTCCCACGGAAGATGAGGCAAAGAGACCACCTTTTTTGACCGCATCGTTCAGCAGGGCAATGGCAGCGGTGGAGCCAGGAGATCCAATTTTTTTGATTCCCATCGCGTGGAGTATTTCCCCGACACTGTCCCCAACACGCGGAGTTGGAGCCAGAGAAAGATCGACGATCCCAAAATCGGCACCAACCCGATCCGCAACTTCACGCCCAATCAGTTCACCAACACGTGTGACTCGGAACGAGGTCTTTTTGATTTGTTCGGCGACCTCTCCCAAATTAGGGCGGTTTTGGTCTGAGCAGAGCCGCTCGACGGATCGTTTTACGACCCCGGGTCCGCTGACACCGATATTGACCACGCAATCCGGTTCTCCATGTCCCAGAACCGCTCCTGCCATGAAAGGATTATCGTCCGGTATATTTGCGAAAATGCTCAGTTTGGCTGCCCCAAAACCATCGCGTTCCGAAGTGGCCTGAGCCAGTTTTAGAACCTGCTCTGCCGCGAGACGGGCAGCGTCCATATTGATTCCGGCGGCGGTGCTCGCCACATTGACCGATGAACATACCCGGTCGGTTTGACTGAGTGCAACCGGGATGGCCCGGATCAGCGCTTCTTCCGGAGGTGTCATGCCTTTCTGGACAAGGGCACTGAACCCCCCTACCAGATCGACACCAACTTCCTCGGCGGCGCTGTCGAGCGCGTGTGCGATATCGACAAAAGCTGTCTCGCTCCCGCCGGCCGAGATGGCACTGATGGGTGTCACGGCGAGGCGTTTGTTGACCACGGGGATGCCGTATTTGTTCCCGATTTCTTCGCATATCCGGACCAGTTTGCCCGCTCGGGAACGTATCTTGAAATCAATTTTTCTGCACAGTTTTTTGATATCCGGATCGGCACAGTCAAGCAAATTGATCCCGAGGGTTACTGTGCGCACGTCCAGATTTTCCTCCTGAAACATGCGCAGGGTTGTCATGATGTCTTCAGTTCTGAGCATCTTTATATCCTGGTGGAGGAAGCCGGTGTAGCCTGACAAAAATCGACGTGGCTTGTGGCCAGGAATACATTTTCGTGCTGCAGGCTAACTTCGACCTCGTCGCCTGACCACAGATCCTGTACGTCCATTTGTAGTCTTTCAATTTCGCGTCCGGGCGGCACCTCGATTTGTGCAATCAGGAGAAAATCATCGGTTTTTACCACGGCATAAAGGTCCTCGATGTTGATCCCCCTGCTGGCCATATATGACGTGATTCGATGAATAATACCTTTTTGATCGGGTCCGGTAATAGTAATGATTAATCTCTGGGCTTCTTCTACCATTGGTCGATCCGCCACAGGCACCTGTTCTTTCACAAGAACTCCGAGCTCACCGGGTTGTCCCTTGCCACGGATTTCTTCAGCTACGCGCTCGCCCTCAATATCATCTTCGAAACTGGCGGCCACAATGATCGTGAAATATCCTTTTACAACAGTCTGACTGAGGGCATCAATGTTTCCTTCGAGGTCCAGAATTGCTTCCGAGAGGTCGGAGATGATGCCCACACGATCGACTGACATTACGGTAATGACGAAATTACTTGGCATGAACATCTCCTCTCGGCTTTGGGCGGGGGAATCAGGGGGCTATCGATTTATTCTCGCGTATCGAGTTCGGGACGGGGTTCCCTCTGCATTAACTCCATCCCAGCTTCTCTCGGCTCTTTCCCCTCGAACAACAGGGAATAGACCTGACGTGTTACGGGCATTTCAATGTTATGCTGGTTTGCGAGCTCGCACGCGGAACGTGTGGTTCGCACGCCTTCAGCCACTTTTTCCATATCTGAAAGTATCTCATCCAGCGTCTCACCTTGACCGAGTCTGATGCCGACCGACCGGTTTCGGCCGTGGGGGCTGATGCAGGTGGTGATAAGATCCCCCAGACCCGTCAGACCCGCAAATGTCTCCGGGTGCCCTCCCAGCGCCACGCCGAGGCGTCTGATTTCCGCCAGCCCCCGCGTCAAAAGAGCACTTTTAGCATTGTCTCCGAAATTCAGTCCATCGCAAACGCCCGCCGCGATGGCGATAACGTTTTTTAATGCGGCACCGAGTTCCACGCCGATGAGATCCGTATTGGTGTAGACGCGAAACGTGGCGCACATGAAATTGTCCTGCACCTTTTCGGCGAGTTCTTTCTGCCGGCTGGTAGCAACGACCGTGGTTGGCATTCGCTGAGCGACTTCTTCTGCATGGCTGGGACCATAGAGCCCGGCCAATTTTATGTTTTCGCCGCACACGTCTTCAATGATCTGGCTGCCCGTCAGTAGAGTCTCTTCTTCAATGCCTTTGGCAACGTTGACGACCAGCTGATTTTTATGGACCCAGCGGGCCAGCGGTTGGCAGACGTCTCTCATGTAAATCGTGGGCGTTGCCATGACCACGATATCCGCTTCTGGAACGCAATCGGCCATATCGCTGGTCAATTCTATGGACTCACTGATGGCGACATCGGACAGGTAACGGGGATTTTGACGCGTCCGGGACATTTCCTCAACGTATTCTGGTTCCACGCCCCAGATAGTTACCTTATGTCCAATTCCATCAAGCAAAAGGGCGAGGGCTGTTCCCCAACCACCGCAACCGATGACCGCGACATTCTGGCAGGTTTCATCTGCTGTTTTTTTCGCTTGTTCAGACATAGTTCTCCGGGCGCTGATCGAGAGAAAACCTTCCCTTCGGCATTATAGGCAATCGCCTGAGAAATACAATGGGGAAGACCATCAATGAAACACCTCCGAGTTCAGACAGTTTTTCAATAGTTGTGATCCGCACGGCCAAAGAGAGTTGGTTTGCCCCAGTATTCTCCACCGGATCCAACCCACCGGGCAGCCGCTTTTATAATTTCACCTGGTTCGTCGCGGTATTCTCCCAATAAGTTGCGTGCCTTTTTGTCAGTGCTTATCAGCGCTTCATCCCCGGGATCGTCTGCGAACACGGGCTCACGGTCAAGGTGTTTTCCGAGGTGCCTGGCGATATCTTCCACTTCCATGATCGGGCCCGAGCAGTTGAGAATTTCCGCGGGGTTGGCAGCATACTTCAGCCCTCTGAGGGCGACATCAATGGCGTCCCGTTGGGAAATAAGGTTAACACAGGGCATTTGGAGTGAGATGGGTTCTCCCTGCTGAATCATCCGCGCAAGATCCACCACAACTCCATATCCGAGATGCTGGGCATAGGCAAGCCGGAAGAACAGTATTTTTTGTGCGGATGCGCTGAGTTGAGTCGTCCGGAAAGCGCTCTCGCGCGCGATGATTCCCCAGCCGTAGACCCCTTTTGGATCGAGATCATCGTCTTCGCTGCATCCCCGCGAGTCGACAGGTACGTGGGGATAGGGGTTGGTGGAAGAAAAGGCGACCAGGCGAGAATTTGGGAACCGGCGGCCCACAAGATAGGGAAGAATGGCGTTCAGGTGCCACGCCTGGCGATAATTGTCGGAAGAACCGAACTTGAATCCGACCATGTAGACCAAGTTTGGGACGTCGGGAAGCGAACGGAGGAAATCTTCATCGGTGAGATCTCCTTTTAATATCTGAGCACCAACCTCCTGCAAACGGGTTACGTCCTCCCCCGAAGGGTCCGAGAAGCGGGAGACAGCAAAAACGGTTCTTTCTGTTCCGCTGGCTCGATCGGCCCGACGCCAGGTTTCGATAAGATCCGGTCCCATTTTCCCACCTGCACCGAGAACCATAAGGTCGCCGTCAAGCTCTTCAGTGAAATTTACCAGTCCGGAGGTCGGTTCCGTCATACACAGACGCAGGTCTTCGGCATTTTTAATGTCTTCCAGTTGCATTCCGAACATTCCTTTCGATTGTGACGCGCTTTGCTGATCCGCCGGAGTCCACCGAATAGCCATCTCGATTCGATGTTTGTCTCAGACGCTAAAAGCATCATTCATAACCGGTTTCCGCCCCTCCACGACGGTAAAGCCCCGAAAGAGGCGGGGCCTGTCGGTTATCACCTGTGTGTTTGATTTCGTAGGGCATCGGGCCGAGAGTGTCTTCGAGATAGTCCGTGAACTCTTCTACGACCTCTGGGTTTTCCTCGTATACATTCTGTGTTTCTTCAGGATCTGAGGTCAGGTCATAGAGTTCTTTTTTGTCGGGATTCTCCCCGGTTGAATCGATAATCATATTCCAGTGAAGATCTCTGACGCTGACGTTCCCGTACCAGGCCGTGATGGTTTTGGCTGGTGCTTCGCTGGGTGGGGTGAGAAGATTTCGTCCGTCAAGCCCAAGAGCCGGATCCGGCTCAACGTCCATCAGGTGACAAATTGTGGGGAACAGATCCTGGTGTTGGGCAAGATCATCCCGTTCAGAACCGCCGTCTTTCCCGGCCGGCAGTCTGACAAGCAGGGGGACGCGGGTATTGTAATCGTAGAGCCTGTCTCCACCTTTCCCGAACCGCCCTTTATCCCATAATTCGGTGCCGTGGTCGCTGGTGAATATGACAGCCGTATCCTCGAGCATCCCCATCTGGGTTAGTTTGTCAAGAAAAACGCCGATCCATTTGTCGACAAAGCTGACGTATCCCCAGTAAAGCGCACGAGTTCTATTGATCTCATCCTCGTCAGGATCCATGCCGTTGACGAGCTGAGGCTGGATGTAATTACGACTGTGGTCGGCGACATAGTATTGATCGGCGAACTCAAACGGGGGATCCCACCGTTCATGCGGAGCGAACGAATCGATCCAGAGGAACCAGGGACTGTTTTCTTTGTTTTCTTCCAGCCACCTGGTGGCCTGACGGAACAACCTTGCTGAGAGGTAGTCTTCCTCCGTCTGACGGTCAAGCATGTTGAGCAGGTATTGTGTGAGGGTCGGCCAGCAATCGAGATCGTTTTTGCCCTCTGGGTGGTACGGGGAGACGTCGACAGCCGAGAGCGGCCCGCTGCGGACGGGGTCACCTTCCTGTCCCCGTATGAATGACCAGGAGGAGAATCCGCGCGTAAAGTTTTGCGTCGGCTTGAACATATGATACGTATCGCCCACCAGACCGGTAACAACACCCTGTTCAAGTAGAAATTCCGAAAGGGTGGTTTGCTCATCGGGAATTCGATGCCATCCCGGTATGGCCGGGGTCAATCCCCGTGAGCCCATCTCGAACCGCCAGGGGAAAGAACGGATTCCGGTGAAAAGGGTCCTCCGGGCCTGAATCGTTGGAAGCCCCTCGGCGAAGGCGTTCTTGAAGTTAATCCCCTCATCCTGCAGGCGGTTTAGGCTCGGGACCCGCACGACCGGGTGGTCGATCATATCAGCGCGAAATGTGTCACAACAGATGACAACACAGTTCATTTTGTCTTTCCTTATAAGCTGAAAAAGTTCAGATGGTAAATGTTTTGGATCCTATTGTGAGTGGAGAAATGATCTCATGCGAGGCCGATCTGCTTTTTGAGACCAGCCAGATTGTTTTCCAGAAATATTTCGTCGTTGAGCAATGGATGAGCGGCATAAGCGGCGGCAATTTCTTTTTCCATACCTGCCCGACCTTCTTCATGGAAACACTCGGGTGATGGCAGCAATCCCAGCTGGGTCAGGCGATTTTTGACGCCCCAGACCGAATTTTCGAAATGATTGAGGGCATCGAACAGAGCACCGTTGCACATATTAACCATGTGCGCAAGTTGGACCTTTGAAACGGGGAGTTCCCAATCGGCTCCATCCCGGTGGTTTTTTACGTGTTCGGACCAACCTGTGGCGGCATGGGTATCCGTAGCAAAATGTCCGAGCAGACCAGCCTGATATCTTAAGTCGACCGCTTCAGGAACGCGAAAGGGAAAAATCCCGCCAAGATCATAGACAATACGGTCGTCGTTGCCCGTCGCAAGCACGAGTTGTTCGCGTCGGGGGCTTTGGGCGGCCGCCTGGAGCATCAGCTGAGAACGGTACGTATTGAAGGATGCCCCTTTGGCTCCCACAGCGATTCGAAAAATCCCGTCCCAGAGTTCTGCGGTAAAAGCATGACTTCCGGGAATAGCCTGCTGCAGTTCAAAGGCGAATGTAGGGATTATCGAAGCTATCTGCTGGAACATCTTAACGATTTCCGAACTGCTTTTCCCGGTGAACGCTGTGGGGGCGACCATAACGAGGTCATAATATTCATCAGCGGCTACTTCTGCCCATTTCATTACGTTAGATCCACCGACGGCTGCCATGAGGAACATATCTTCGTCAGCAAATTCTTCGATGGTTTCTCGAACGATTTTTAACCATGAGCGGAACAGATCAAGGTCGTTACCGGCGAATTCCCCGGTATGTGCGCCGGGTATGACAGTGCGAGCGCCGCTTCGGATGTAGTAGAGAGTGAGGAGGCGCTGCCAATCCGGCTGAAACTGTTTTTGGCCATTTAGTGCGAGCGGGCTGGGCACCCACGGACCGGGTTCCTGTATGGTTTCCAATGTGTCGGGATTGAGTTTCTGAAGTTTCACGACTCCTCTCCACAATTTAATAGTGGGGTTTTGGCAAAGACGATTTATATTGAAAGTCTATAGCGTTGTCGTTGAGCTTTCAAAAAGAAAGTTGTAGGCCAATGCAGTTTTTGATATGGAAGGTGAGCAATTGTTCCCGATTCATCGGAAAGGATTGTCCGGCAGGGAAAGTACTTGACAGTATCGCCTTTTTTCGGACAGAATAGTCCCCATAATTCGGGGGCAGCTATAATATATGTTGTCGCTATTTTCTTATATGTCTTATTCTCATCATGAAAAACTTCAGAAGGAGCAGCGATTTGAACACCTCTGGGTCCCAAGAAGATCAAGCTGCTGTCCCCAGGCGCGTTCTTGAGTTAAATCTTGCACATACTTCGTGGTACTGGGTTCACCGCCAGAATGACCCCAATCGCCTGCAATTCTGGTTGCACCAGGGCCGGCTGCTGAAGGGTAAAAAGAAGACCTGTGTCGGGATCGATTTGACGGATATATCCTCATCTCAGTGGCTTTCGGAAGCCAGTCAAGACGAACGAAGGTATGTCCGAACAGCGAAACTCGGCACGCCGGAAGAGTTGGATCAGATAGCACTGATGCCGGAGTTGGAAGCCCTGGAGTGCAGCGGTTTGCAGGAGGATCAGTTACAGTGGGTGGCAGAATTGGGATTGCCCCTGCATTTTTTGCATCTTTCCTGGTGTCATAATATAAAAGACCTTGAACCGCTCAGGGCTCTCAGTGATACACTGATACGACTGGTTGTTTCGGACTGTGACAGACTCGTCGATCTTGATGCTGTCGGGTCCCTTAAGAAGCTGCAAAGATTTGAGATGATAGACTGCGATGCCGTGTGGGAGATCGATCCGCTTGCCCTGCTCAAGAAACTGCAGCGTGTGGTACTGAGGAATTGTGATGCTGTGCGGGAACTGGGTCCGATCGGGGAACTCCCGGAATTGATTTCACTGGATCTTTCCCGGAGTGACAAGATCAAGAATCTTGGTCCGCTCAGGACGAATACGAAATTGCAAGCCCTGGATCTTTCCGAATGCAAGTCGGTCCGCAGCATTGGCGCTCTGCGTGCTATGCGGGAATTACAATCCCTCCAGCTCTTCGGTTGCAGGCGGTGTCATGATTTGCGGCCGATTCACAACCTCCCCAAGCTTAAGAAATTGAGCGTGCCGAATATCATTGAAGACGGGGATCTGCTCGGGATTTGTATTAATCATCCGCAACTCCAGCAATTCCATGTGCGCAACTGCAAGAAGATCGAGGATCTGGAACCGCTCAAGAGGATGACCGAGGTTCGCGATCTCAGTCTCGCGGGATCTCCGGGGGTGAGCGATCTCAGCCCAATTTCGGAACTTAATAAACTCGTCCGACTCGACCTGGCCTTCTGCCCCGAAATCGAAGATCTTACCCCGCTGGAAGGACTTGGGAATCTGGAAGATCTTTATATCGGCGGATGCCCTAAATTGAGCCGGAACGATATCACGGAGCTTGAAAAAGCTTTACCGGACTGCGAGATTCACACAACCTGATTTGTTCCGTCCATCGCTACGTTTTCAATATCCCCCACCAACTCCTCCCGTAACTGCGTAAAACAGGGACACCATTATGTTGCCGCAAACCAAACAGTTCGTCTCAAAGACCAACCGCGGTGCAAAGGAATGTTACAACGCTGTAGTCTCGCCCGAGGGCCAGAAAATTGCCTGGTTTCGGGTCGAAGACCGTCGGGAAGATTTGATGCTTCTCAGCGATGACGCCGACTCTCCTGCCGTCGTGACCGGGAACGCCTATCTGCTGGACCCGTGTTTTGGTGGAGAGATACTCTGCTGGGTCGAACAGGATGGCGATGAGTGGGAACTGAAATCACTTGCTGCTTCCTCTCCCGACCTGGATCCTGAACAACCGTTCCTGACTTCCGGGCGTCCCCGGGGAATTTCTTCCGCTACTTCGGAATGCGGCAGCTGGTTTGTATGGGAGGAGCGATCCGGGACGAAAACTCGTATCCAGGCGGGGCGTGTCGAATCCGGATCGCGAACGCCCGTGGAAGTAACCGATGGGGTTTTCAATGCCTACGACCCGGACTGCGCCATCGGGGCGGATGGCACCCTTTACGTCATCTTTTCGGCTTTCACGGGTGGCAATTACCGCATTATGCTTCAGAAAATGGGTCCCGACGGTAAGCTCGACGGGGGGCCGCAGCTCGTCAGTAACCGCCCCGGACCGTGTCTGTATCCTTCCATCTCCTCGCGTTCGGAAGGCGGAGTCTGGTTCAGCTACACAAGTTTTGCAGCCGGGGGCGAAAGCTCGCGTTTCGTCCAGCATCTGCGGCGGCGCTCTCAGCATGCTTTTTTTAATTCCTGCGGCGGTCAAGCCAACGCCGGAGTTTATGAAGACGGGGCCCTGCTGGCACCGCTCGCCAGTCGGGGACGAGGACAGGGGATGGTGGGCGCGATGTTCGTGCAAGGAGCAGATACCGCCGGTCACACTCGGATTTTTGAATCCTCGAACGGACGGGCTTACCTCCTGCTCCGATGCCATGACCGGGCGCGTCCAGTGAAGTTCCAGGAAGAAGGGACTTTAAAACGCCCCGAAAATATGGGAACGACCAACCCACCTCAGAACCATCCCCACATCTGCCTCATACGACTGGAAGATCGCTACTGGGCCGAACCGCAAACTCTCATACCACGAGCCCATCTGGAGAAACCGCTTTCCTTCGCCCTGAACGACGACCAGCTGACGATTGCATTCACTGAGGGTTCGCGCGCGACCGGGTGGGCGGGGGCGGGTGAATATTTCGACGATACCGGCCAGCTGGGTGTCGGGCTGGCAACAGTGAATCTCCCGGCGGAAAGTGAACCCGAATACGAGTTCCGACCGTTCGCTTTGCGGCCTGTCCAGATCCCTTCGGTGGAAGAACCGCAGGTTGATCCCGAAGGGGAAGATTTTTTCCACGCCATCGGCCAGACGCATGCTCACACCAACCTGTCGGTCTGCAAGCGGGCGGCCGACCGTGACGGCCATCTGAACTACAGGTTCATACAGGACGTCCAGCACGGCCATTTCGGCGCGACCACCGATCACGCGTACAATATGTGGCAGGTCGAGATGCTGCATACGCGAAAACTCGCGGAATACTACTATTTCCCGGGGGAGTTTGTCGCTATCCCCGCTTATGAATGGACCGGAAGTAATAATTGCGATCATGATGGCGGTCCGTTCGGGCATGTCAACCCCCTCTGGCTCGAGGAAAAAGGGGATCTCAATTTTTATCCGCCCTCTGATCCCGACTGCGCCGGGGCGAGCCTGCCGAAATTGTGGGCTACGTGCGAAGGGAAACAAATCCTGACCCCGCCCCACCATCCCGCCGACCATATGCACTGGTATGACTGGAAGTTCTTCGATGAACGATTCACACCTGTGGTTGAGATTTTTCAGGATATCCGCGGTTCCGGGGAACAGCCGGACGTTCCCGGAGTGACGAATTTCCGCCACCAGCCAGTCGGCCACTGGGCGGTTGAGGCGCTACGTGACGGCAAACGGTTTGGCTTCATTGCCAGCGCCGATCACGCGGGAGTGGC
>JAGXLK010000495.1 GCA_018334735.1 Planctomycetota bacterium
TCATCGGCAAAAACGCGGCTGACAGAGTTTAAAGAAGTTGTGGCGAATTCGGGAAGTGGCGACACGCAGAATAGGATTGAAAACCGACTTCGGGAACTGACTACCAGGCTCCAAAAGCTGAAAGCTGAGGGCCCGGACACAAAAGTGGCGGTCAAAAGAACACTATTTGAACTGGCGGAAGCCGATCGGCAGATGGAGAGTGTTATGAGAGAACTTCGTTCGATTGCCGACCAAAGCCGCCAAGCAGGCCCGAGATTTGAGGGCGGCCCATCGGGAATATGGACTGATGCTCATCGACGTGACGCAGAATTTTCCCAGAGCCGAATCGAAAGCCGAAGTCAACGTGCACGTAGCCTGATCACAGCCGGTGTGCTTGAAACGCTCAAACAGAAACCTGACCGAAGCGAATTTGTTGATGCTTATAATTGGTCGCTCTTTCTGTATCGACTCGTCCGAGGAGAGCTTTCGGGAGTGGGAGGCGTGAAAACAAAAGCGACCGAAGAAGCCAAAGAAGCTGACCCGCATCTTGCTTTCTTGCGCCGAGAACTCAAAGAAGCTTTGCAGACAGAAGAAATTGAGTACTACGAACGGGTCGCGCGGGAATATCTGCATACGGTAGAAGACTATCTGCAATACTGAGGATTTTGCGAAATGATGAGAGAAAAAGAGAGCAGTGGAATGCCGAAGCGCGCTGTCCCGGTTGCCTGGGCCATTGCGGTTCTTTTGGCGATGATTTTTGTTGTTTTAGTATCATCCATCTATGCCAATGGTCGCCCTGAGAATTTTTCGGAAGAAAACAATAACGAAGCACCGGACCCGGAGCGAGTTCAGTCGGCGATTGAAGGTGGGCTGAACTGGTTGGCGGAACAGCAATTAGTCGAAGGATCAAATGCCGGAAGCTGGCAGGCGCCGCGCTATCCGACAGCGGCCAGCAGTTTTGCAGGACTTGCTTTCCTGGCGAATGGTTATCTGCCGGGTGAGGGAGAATACGGCCAGGTAATTAGACGTGCGATGCGTTACGTGCAGGACAGCATGGCACCGGATGGATATTTGGGGGCTCGAGGAGATTCAATGTATGTCCATGCCATCTGCACGCTTTTTGGGCTTTCGTACATGGGAATGTCAGAAGAGGAAAAGCATGAAAAAGAGTTGGCCGAATGGGGTCGGCGCAGCATAGATCTTATTGTCGAAGCACAGAGGGTGCAGAAACGGTCAGCCGAGCAGGGGGGATGGCGCTACAGCCCCTATTCCGCCGCCAGCGACCTATCCGTAACTTCGTGGCAGTTGTTGGCTCTTCATGCGGCTCACCAGTGCGGCTACGCTATACCAGACGGGGTATTTCAGGAAGCGCTGGAGTACGTCAATGGCGGATTCGTCGAGACCCAAAACGGCGTGGCCGGTTTTGTTTATCGGCCGGGTGTCAGTAAACAACCTGAACCCGGTGTAACGGGGGCCGCTTTGTTTGTGAAAAGAGTGCTTGAGGAAGAACTCGATTCTCGCGCCATGCAAGGAATCGAGTTGCTGCGACAACATCCGCCTTCGTGGGGGGGGAAACAATACAAAGGATATTTCTTTTTCGGAACGTTTTATATGGAACAGGGCTTATTTCAAATAGGAGGAGAACCCTGGGAAGAATTTTACCCGGCTGTCCAGAAAGTGTTGTTAGAAAATCAGCAAGGCGACGGACACTGGGGTTTCCCGCCGGATAACAAGAGTGAAAGTCGCATGGCGGGCGAAGCATATTCAACCGCTATGGCGGTTCTCATTCTTTCGCTGGATAAACAGTACCTCCCGATGTACCAGCGCCAGAAGCGGCTTTACTGAAAGAGGAGAAGGCACGAAAATATACAGCGTGTCCTGAAAGTGGTTGAACATCGCCTTTTGCAAGGAGATACAACTTATGAAATACAAACTTGTGTTCGTCTTTGCTGTCATGTGTTTTGTAACCCCCAGAGTTTTGACCGCCGAGAAATGGAAACATATCACAATCCAGCAGGGTTTGCCGGGCGATGAAATACAGCTGTTGGTAGAGGATAAACAAGGGAAATTGTGGGTTGGTACCGGATCGGGACTTGCCATGAGAAAGGGGGATGGGTTTGAGGTTTATCTCAAAAAGAAACGCATCTGGGACTTCGTTCAAATCGGTAAGGATCACTACTGGGTGGGAACACGCAACGGTATCATCCTGATGGGACCGGAAGAAAACAAACATATGTTCAAGAGTCATACAGTTGCCCCCATTGTGCTTTACAAGAAAAATATCTATTGGGCCATCGGTAAAAATCCCAGGACTCAGCGGAATATTCTGGCAGCCGGGACGACTGAAGGCTGGGACCCGGTACAGGCTTTCGAGGGGAAAAAAGTTGTTGATCTATTCCGTCAGCAGAACGGAACGCTCTGGGTGGCAGAAGACGGAAATGGTATCTACCGTGTGAATCTCGATAAAGGGGCCGAGCAGGCCGAACATCACTTGCCGGGTTTCAACGTAACGGTTGTCGCGGAGGATTCCAGCGGCAGATTGTGGTCCGGGGTTTGGGGCCGAGGTGTTCGTGTTTACAAAGATGGCGAATGGGCCACTCATCTTGCCGATAAAGAGACGTACGTTTTCGATATTAAGGAAGATGCCCAGGGACATATCTGGGTTGCTACCAATTCCTCGGGGTTGTGGGAATACGATGGTAAAAAATGGGGGAATCACCTGCGGGAAGAGGGCCAGATCAACATGCTTGCTACGACTTCTGACGGGCGTGTGTGGATAAGCACACAGATGAAAGGTGGACTACGGTACTGGGATGGTAAAAAATGGCATTTCGCGCTGGACAATCGTCTGCCGTTCCGTTGCTTGATGGAAACAGAAAACGGAGATATATGGGCGGGTTCGGTTCTGGGCGGGGTGTTCGTTCTTGAGTAAGTTTCGTTTTGGTTTGACATAAACATGTAGCAGAAAAACCTGCGTTGTCTTGACAGGCGAAGGTCTTACCTTTACATTTACAAGCGTTATTATGGCACTTTGTCCTATTCAGCCGTGTGGTTGACGGTACTATCAAAAGTATTGGTAGTGCCGAGTTAACACCGACTTTTGTGATAAGAGAAAGGGGTGGAGCAGGTATGTATACCCTGATGAAGGTTGAGACCAGTTCGGGAACCGTTCATATCGGATTGAGGCTGCTGAAAAATGGATCGGCTCACACGCTGTGCGGCCGCAAGCTGAATGCGGAAGTTTCGGGCGAGGACGTAAAAAAGAAGATCAATTGCAAAAGCTGCCTCAATAGCCTCAAGAACTTCGTCGAAGAGAACAATCTCTAATATTGTTTCTTCGGTGACGTTCCCGACATCTTAAGAATACATCTCACTGCCTGTCATTTCGGAGTGATGGGGTGGGAGGTGGTCATTTTCCAGACCGTGTCTGTGTCAGTACAATCACGACGCGGTCTTCTTATTTAACGTGTTTTCGATTGACTCGATCCCAACCCACTTGAATGGTATGTATACACGCGAGTTT
>JAGXLK010000496.1 GCA_018334735.1 Planctomycetota bacterium
GTTGGTTAGCTCTCTTCTGGCGTGCTGCACCTGCGCCAAAATCTCCAGGTGGATATTGAGCGATAGTTTGAGTTCAGCCGGCAGCTCCAATTCCATTAGTTGCCTCACGCTTTTTCTGCTCCAGTGTCTCAGGCTCTCGGGCAGCGAAAAGACCTACATTGCAAATTCCTTAAGGGTGCGAAACTTGACACTCCCGCGAATAGCCAATAATGTCTAAATCTTTGGGCAGTATAAGAGGTTTGCCAGAATGATGTTATATTCACTGTTTCTCTGTTCGCGAGGCAAAATATGATGCGGGAAGAACAGCGTATTTGGACAAAATATGCACTGACCATTCTGGCGGTAACAGGGTTTCTTCTGTTCGCGCCGACCAGCGCAGGCGCCCGAGGAGAGAAAGCGTTCATTGCACAGTTCCAGAAAGCGTGCAATGAATGTGATATGGCGACTCTGAAGAAGATACTTTCTCCCCCCATTTTCAAAAATCTGGGACAAAATGTGAAAGCACTTCACGAACAGGGCAAAAAAGTCCATTTTAAGATCAAAGCCCTCAAAATTATGGGGGATAAGGACACACCAAAAGTGGAAGCCCGCATGATAATTACTGTCGATGGCAAAGTGATTGAAGACGACACAGGTACACTTACCCTGGAAAAAACCGAGGACAATTATCGAGTTGTGGATATCGGGCCGTCGACGGGAAAATCGTCTGCGAAACCAGAATCTGCCCGCCCGAAACCGGATTCGAAAGAGTCGGCTGCGGTTAAAGCCTTTATCGGTCGATTCGTCAAGGCCTGCAATGAGGGCGATCTCTCTGTCCTGAAAAAAGTGCTCTCCCGGGAACTTTTTGATGATCTCGGAGAAGACATTAAACGCTCGCGCGAAAAGGATCAGAAAGTGACGTTCAAGACGAGCAACGTAAGAGTCCTCCGGACCGGAGACAGACCAGAAGCACAAGTCGACCTACAGATCAGTGTCAACGGCAAGGTCGTCGAGAAGGAGCGGGATATCCTATCTCTCAAAAGGCTCGGCGACACGTATCGAATTGTCAGGATACGGAGTTCCCGGGCCCGCGCGGACAAAGTGGCGAAAAGCACACAGTCAAGCTCATCCGGAAAGGGTGCCAACGGGCTGATGGAATTCATGGAAAAATTCGAAAAGGCTTGCAACGACCTGAACAAACCGGTGCTCAATAAAATGCTTTCCAGGAAAATGTTCGAAGACCTCGTCAAGGACATCGAGCAGCTTCGTGAAGAAGGTGAAAAAGTCACTATCGAATTCAAGCCCCTTCAATCCAGCAGCGATGGCCATACCGCGAAACTCAGAACCGCCGTAAAGGTCATCGTCGATGGCAAAGTTGTCGACGAAGACAAAACAGTGTTTGTGCTGGAGAAGGTCTACCGAATTACAGATATGCATCCTGTCGGAGCTGGAGGCGTGGAAGGTATGGATAAAGCCCAACCCCGAAGCGAGACGAAAAAGGCAGACCACTAAAGAACCACTGACGGTGGTTCAACAACCATTTCTAATCTTGCCGCACACTGCGTAGTGGCCGGGTTTTGCAGGCGTCCTCACCGCCGGATATACGCGGCAGGGCAAACGCGGGCGGCTGGTCGAAAATGATCTCTGACTCCTGCTACACGACGTGGGAGGGAGCCCAGATATATATCGTCAGCCAGTGCAATAAAACGAATCCATATATGCCTGGCCTTCCGCCCTGAGAGGTCACGTGAGAACCGGCAACCCTGCTTCGGCGTCCGCGCCAGCCCCACACATGCTCGCTCTTGGCTCGAAGACCGCATTCTCAGACAGAGCGGCACATTTTTCTTCTTGTTGCGCCAAACAGCCCAGTAGAGGGCCGTATATCCCTGCCTGTCCAGGGCATTCACATCCACTCCGGCGGCCAACATTTCCTTGATTTTTTCGACATCCCCCCGTCTGGCGGCTCGTGCGAGATCATCCACCGGTCCGGCTGAAACCATGGCAAGCCCCAAAGCTACAGCAAGAACGAGAGCAAACACAGCAGCATTTTTTGCCCCGTCTCCTTTTCTTTTCGCATAATGGTACCCTTTCATTTTGCCAGGCCATCTCAACTTCCGCGGATTGCACTATTTTGCCGGACGGTCAAGAACCGGGCGAACGGGCAGTTTCAGCCGGAGCAGCGCACGCATTTCGGGATTTCTTCGATCCTGCCCCTGCGTCGACATCCAGCGTTCGACGTCGAATGAGTAGACGCGTGACCTCTTATCGCCCCGTGTGAACTGGAGTCCGACCTTCTCGAGGAACCAGGCGTCATCTCCGTTGAAAACGATCTCCACAAACCGGACCTTTGACAGCGGGTATTCAATTCGGAGGTTGTTATACCGATCGATGGCCGACCGCTCGCGGTCATTGCCCCCGTTATCGAGACCCTTCTTAAGTTCCTCGAGGCCATTAACCCGGATTGCGACGCCATCGTCTGTCCCGTGTTTTTTTCCGTCTCCCGTTTTGGTCATTACTGTCAGCAAGAAAAACTGCGGTTCATCAGTTTCCTTTTCAGGAATTTTCTTCCTTCTTTGTTCCGCTTTTGAAGCCGGACTCGTTTTCTCCCATCCGACCAGCTTACCCCCTTTGAACCGCACTCTGGTTCCGTCTGTGTAGCTCCAGATAAGCGTATTGCCCGATCCCAATCGGCTCATTGGCTTGCCAAGAACCACTTCCACCTGCTTAGGAGTCATACTTTTTTGCAATTTAGAAAGCCGCTGGTCGCGGGGCGGTTCACCATTTTGTCCGCCGTTCTGCTGCCTACCCTCCCGCCCTTTCCCTGTCGGCAGAGACATTTTTTCAAGTGGAGCGGCCACGGGTTCCTCATTCCAATCCCCGAACTTTTCGCCTGGACCGGCACTCACATGATCAAATACTTTATCGCCATTTTCATTATAGATTCGCGTATGCGAGGTGCCTGCCCATCCCTTCCCAAAACGCAGAACCACTTTGCGGGCTTCCGGTTGGGCTATGAGTTTGATCTCGGCGGTACAACGCACCTGCGTTAGATCATTCGTGGGTTTATCGAGACGAAAGACGAGCCCCTTCTCAAACGCATGTGGGAGAGGTTTATGCGCCGATCCTTCCGGCCCTTCAATTGCTGCCACATAGTCATCGGGTCTGGGGCGAGCGAACGCTGGTTCTTTCTCGACCTCAATCAATCGCACATCGTCCGAAAATGCCAGCGCATACCAGTCAGAGTTGGTCGTCACTTCCAACTTGAGCGTTGCATCTCCGGCCAAAGCACCAGAGTCTTTTGAGCTGCTGACAAAAGAGCTTGCCTCGCGGCATTGCGAGAGGGCCATTACATTTTGATCCGTCAGAGACTCATGGAAAATAGCAACATTATCGACATACCCGCGGTAGAAATCAGTCTCCCCGTCCCGCACGCCGATCAGAACTGGCTCACCATTTTCCCGGAATCCTTCTCGTTTCTTAACGGATTCCCGTTGCCCGTCAACGTAGATGCGAGTCTC
>JAGXLK010000497.1 GCA_018334735.1 Planctomycetota bacterium
GTCGGGAAGAAAGTCCATGTGGTCATCTATTGCGATCGCGTTGGCCGAAAAGATAGATATCAAAGGTCCGATCTCCAGTATCTGTGCTCAGTGGCGGCGCAGGTCGCCGTTGCAATGGAGAACATCAGAGCTTACGAGGATGTTGCCGACCGAGCCCGAAGTCTGGAGAGTGAGGTTGAAGGCCAGTACAATCTTGTCGGGCAGAGTCCGGAAATAAAAGAAGTCTTCGAGTTTATACGCAAGGCCGCTCCTACCGATGCCGGCGTGCTGATCTGTGGAGAGAGTGGAACAGGCAAAGAACTCGTCGCCAGGGCTATCCACTACAACAGTAAAAGAGGGGACGGACCTTTTGAGGCCGTGAATTGCGCAGCTATGAGCCAAACACTGATTGAAAGCGAACTCTTCGGACATCTTAAAGGATCTTTTACGGGGGCCGTGAACGACCGACCCGGGAGGTTTGAGCTTGCTCATGAAGGCACTATCTTTCTCGATGAAATCGGGGCACTTCCCCTTGAGTGTCAAACCAAACTCCTTCGCGTGCTGGAAATGGGGACCCTCCGGCGTGTCGGGGACGTCAAAGACCGGAAAGTCGATGTGCGGGTGATCGCGGCGACAAATGAAGATCTCGATAAGGCAAAGGAAGAAGGATCTTTTCGAGAGGATCTCTTTTACCGTCTTGATGTCCTGCGTGCCGATCTTCCCACTCTGCGGGATAGAGGAGATGATATTGAGTTGTTGGCTCAGCATTTCCTGCGGGAGTTCAGTGAAAAGACAGGACGCACGATCCGGGGTTTCGACCCGGAAGTGCTCAATGTGTTTCGGGATTATCGGTGGCCGGGCAATGTGCGAGAACTTAAGAATGTGGTTGAGCGGATGGTCATTATGTGTGAGGATGATGTGCTGGGGCCCGATTTGCTTCCGGCAGAACTGAGAGGCAGACAGGCGGTGGCAATCCCGCAGCCAGGGGGCGAAAAAATGCCCGAAGCCCTGGAATCGTTGGGCGAATTGGAGAAGAATTATATCAAAGAAGTTCTAAGAAAAACGGATGGGAATAAGAAAAAAACAGCCGAAATTCTCGGGATTGACCGGAGCACACTCTACGCTAAATTGAAAAAATACGCAGAGGAAGATTAGGAAGGCACGCGGTTTCCGTTTGCTAAGGTTATTGTGGTATGTATAATGCTTCTGGCAAACGGGGGATGGGAAATTGTGAGCTGCCAACAAACGTGGAGATAAACTGGGATGACAATCTGGGTTCTGCGAGCGGTTTTCTTCCTTTCGGGGGCCGCAGTTGCTTATTCAATCGGTCATGAAATGAGCAATCCTTTCCTGTGGTTCAGCATAGGAATTGCTGTCAGCGGGTTGCTGGTTGTTTTTGAGATGTTCTTCAGCCGAAGTCCTCTTGCGGCTGTTTCATCAATTGTTTTCGGTACACTGGTCGGACTGGCATTCGCTCTGATCGCGCAACAAATCTCCTTGATGATATTTGAAGATTTCATCCAGGATCCGGAGATATTTAAACGGTCCGCCGGACTCGCGTTTATGGTCGTTTTTGTATATCTCGCCATCGCTTTCCTTTATCAGACCCGTGATAAATTCCGGGTGGTCATCCCATACGTCGAATTTCGGAAAGAGGAAAGAGGCAGCAAACCGGTTTTACTCGATACCAGCGTGATTGTGGACGGACGCGTCGCCGAAATTCTCGGTACGGGCATTATCAATGACCCAATCGTAATACCACAAATGGTTTTGCAGGAACTCCATAATATTGCCGACTCCGATGATAAATTGCGCCGGGAAAGGGGACGACTTGGCATCCAGATGCTGGATGATATACGGCAGAATCCAGATATCGATACACGTATCAAGACACTTGACTCCGATAGTAATAAACCCGTCGACGAGCGATTGGTCGAGATTGCCAAACAACACGGCGCTCGTATTATGACAAATGATTATAATCTTAACCGCATTGCGAGCCTCGAGGGGATTGACATTATCAATCTTAATGAACTGGCCGGTGCTTTGAAGCCCGTTGCACTGCCAGACGAAAAACTTACGGTCAAACTGCTGCGGACCGGCGAGCAATCGGATCAGGCCGTCGGCTACCTTCAGGACGGAACCATGGTGGTTGTGGAAGATGCGGCGGCGCAGATCGGCGAAGAAGCCGAAATCGTCGTCACTAACACAATTACCCGGGAAACCGGCCGCATCATATTCGGGCAGTTGGCTTCCGAAAAGAAACGAAAAGCCGGTCGTCAAAAAAGATCATGAATTCGGTAATCTGAGCTGTCCGATATGACCCCCGAAAACACCAGATCGCAGAGCCACAATTCCCCCAATTTCGCAGCCGTCGTCCCGGCTGCCGGTAGCGGTACCCGCATGAAGATGCGTCGGCGTAAAGCTTTCCTCGAACTGGATGGGCTGCCCATTCTGTTCCACTCACTGGCCCGACTGAAAGCCGCACGCGGTTGCCGGGAGATTTGCCTGGCCGTCCATCCCAATGACCTTACATTCTGCCGGCAAAAACTCGGCCAGATGCTTCGGGAATATTTTCTCGTTTCGGCGATCGTTCCGGGCGGAAAATCGCGCCAGGAGAGTGTTCTTTCGGCCCTTGAAGCCACAAGCAGCTCAATGAAACAGGTATTAATCCACGATGCCGCCCGCCCACTCGTCCGACCCCTCATCGTGGAAGAGGTGGCCCGCCGGACGGCGGAGACGGGCGCTGCTATCGCTGCTTGCCGCGCCATCGCCACCGTGAAAGAAGTGGATGAGAAACAGCGCATTGTCGGCACCCCCGACCGGAAACGCCTCTGGGTGGCTCATACTCCCCAGGGGTTCCACCGGGACCTGGCGCTGGAATCCCACCGTCGCGCTTCCCCGGAACTGGAGGCGACCGACGACGCTTCGCTGGTGGAACAGATGAACAGCGACGTCTTCGTTGTCGAAGATAAGCAGGATAATCTAAAAATCACCACTCCCGAAGATCTGCGTGTGGGCGAAGCGATCCTGGCCTGGCAGAAATCCTCGGGGGCACTCGCCAGAGAGTTCCAGATGCCCGAAGCCGCTGCCATGGAATCCTATCCCGGTAGCGGCTGATCGGCCCCAAACAACGACCCTAATTCAAAAGTGCGGTTTGCTCAACCATTTTTTCATGAAGGACATATGATGATAGATGGCCGCAACAGACTGATGTGGATGCTCCTCGTGTTGGGAATACTGGTTGCCGCTTTCCTCCCGCTGACAGCCAGTAGTGGAGAGGAGGGAAAAACCGTTTCTTTTGAGCGGATGTTGCCCAAAACCACGCATTTTTTCCTCTCCTTCAAAAATCCAGCCGGGCAAAAAGAATTCAAGAACTCGGCCCTTGGGAAAATCCGTCACGAGCCGGAAATGGAAGCTTTCTGTAAGAATGCTCAGGAACAGTTCGCCGCACTGGCAGCCGAACAGACGCAAAACAACAATTTCCCGACGGCGCTTCTGCGCGAGGTGT
>JAGXLK010000498.1 GCA_018334735.1 Planctomycetota bacterium
GGGGGTTCATAGCCCGCGAGTAAAGGAACAACCTTCGCATCGACCCGGCCGACCACACCGTTGTAATCGAAATCTATGTCAGCCGAAGGAAGCTCAGCAATTTCCTCACGTGGATCATACAGCCGGGCCAGATTACCGATCTCACTCGGTGCCAGAGGCCTGCGGTAAATGCGAAAATCGTCGATCAAAGTCTGAACCGGTGCCCTCCCCTGATAGATCGTCCAGTCAAAACGCAATGACTCTGGTTTGGCCCGAATCCACCACTTTGGATCCGTTTTCATTTTGTCCTCGGCCGTGCGCATTTCAAGATGGACGGCAAACGCCCCGTCCGGCGACCGCCGGCGGCCGTTCACATAATATTGCAGTTTGGCGCCTTCCCAGGTGCAGGCAACATGCACCCATCGGCCTGGATGCAGGTCCACAGGATCGACCACCCTCTCACTCATATTCATCAGCATACGGAAACTCATTATCGGCCCGGATTTTTTGAATTTTCGTTCCCAGGATCCTTTCGCATATTCTCCGAAGACCGTAAAAAGGCAGAAAGACCGGGGGCGAGCGTCATCGAACCGATTATCCCGGGTGAAATTATCCCAGTCGAGCGGTCGCAACCAGAACGCTAATGTGCCGGCTTTCGTACGCAGAAAATCCCGACCCGAAAACCGCGGATTCATCCCTTCCTTGCCCACGGTCAGCGCCTCGCCATGCACACCGGGTTTGAAAATCCGCCGGGAGTCCCACGGCGGCAAATCCGCTTTTCCAGGTTCAGGCTCATATTCAGGCGCATGGAACCTGTCAGGAAATACCGAGGCAGACAGGGTCGAATCCATCCCAAGCCAAAGCAACAAATCGTCCTCGTCGCGGAAAAACGGCTGACCCGATGGTTCAGCCACCTCGGCTCGGTGTTTTGTCCACAGATGATCGGGTAAATAGTAATCGCGAAGTGTCCGCGAAAAGCGGATTTCGTCCATCGTGCCCGCAAAACCCCTTTTCCCCGAAGGGCCAGCTCCCACAACCAGAGCATCCGCCCTCAGCGCCGGCCGCACGTTCATGGACGTAAGATTCTGCTCCGTGCGACCGTTAACCCGCAGAAACACTTCCCGCTTATGCGGCCAGCGCGTCTCCCAACCAACCGAAATATGCGTCCATTCCCCGGCGGGCACCACACTCTTAATTGGTTCCATCTTCTTGCGCCCCCATACGAGCTGCAAACCGCCCTGTGAAAGCAGTCGAAGCGAGACCGGCGTGTTGCCCGATTTCGTATCGTGCAGACAGAACACCGTTGCTTCCCCATCAGGCAGATCGGTGGGACGCAACCACATCTCCACCGTCCGCGCCGGATGCGAATCATATCCCCGGGTGACAAGTTGCCCGTCTTTTCCCTCAAACTGTAATCCTCCGCGAAACCGCCCGGCGGTCACCAATTTGCACGCGCCTTTCAGCTCCGCGGCTCGCCCCATGCCAGCCGTATTGCAGACGTCTCCGCTCGTTCCGCTCCCCGACGCGGAAAGTCCTGTTTCCGAAGTCCCCTTCTGGCCGGACAACTCCAGCATCTCTTCCATACTCACCCCAGTGACTTCTTCGTCCGCGCGGCCATCGAGCGGAAAAAGCGCGACGGCATGAGCATCGGGAGATAGGGGACGCCAGATACGGGTAGCGACCATATCGGGATAACTCTCTGCGGAAAGGGCTACTCCAGTAACGAAGCAAAACAGCCCCACCCACAGAACGTGATACCATTGTCGATGAAAAAGAAACATCATTTAAGGACCATAAGGATAAGGCATTTCGCCCCAGGGTTTACTCCACCTGTGCACCGCATGCAAACAGGTGTTGCGGTCGGGCCACCCGTCGGAGGTACCCGAATTGACGTGACCGTCAGCAAACACGAGGTTGAAATGGCTTTGAAGATGAGGGCCGGGCGATCCCGGTGATAGAACCGACCACGTGGTAACAATACTGCCCCATCCGCCCCAGCTCCCGACGCCGGGCGGGTTGTCCCGAACTAACTGAACCTGGCTCGGCCTGCGCAGATGACCGTATTTCGGCCACGCATTCGCGTGCGCGATACGCGGCCAGTAATCGTCACGCTCACCATCAAAACCCGATGAATAATAATCGTCCCAGGTCCCTCCATAGGACATATATGTCCAGTTCGCGTTGTACTCTGCGCTCGGGAGCCAATCCCCTCCCAGACGATTGAAATGGGTCAGAACCTTGCTCTGAGACGGACAGTCAAAAACCCCGGACATGATACTGAAATCGTAAAAAAGACCGGTGTTACCCCACTCGCGCTGCTCGCGACGTTGTTCCAGGGGAGGCTCGGAAATATAACGATTCGCCTCGAGAATCCCAACCCACGTCACCTCCAGTATCGGCGTGCCATCGGACTCACGTTCCATCCATCGGCTACTTCCATCCATCCAATCACTTTTCTCGCCATTGAACGCCCACATTTTGATGCCATTACTGTCATTGCGCATATGACCCGGAACAATACCGTCTCCGTGATCGCTTCCATACATCATATACGCGATCCCGATCTGCCGGAGGTTCCCCGTGCAACTACAGCCACGCGCCGACTCACGGGCTTTTTCCAGGGCCGGCATCAACATCGCCGCCAGGATAGCGATGATGGCGATGACGACCAGCAGTTCAATCAGCGTGAATCCTCTGCATCGCATTCCATCCCCTCCGTTAATCCTATCTTAAGCGTACGCCAGCAAAAAGCTCCTGTCAAGATTGAAAGGTTGACTTGACACCGCCCGTTCTGCAAGGTAAACTACTTTGTGATATAAAGTTCATCGGCAGAAGGGTGTAAAATGAATAGAGATGAAGCGCAGGCTCGTATGCAGGAAGTCCAGAGAATCATGGAGCGCACGACGCTCTACACGCTTCTCCCCCGCTCATCGGCCATCATTGGCGGCGTTCTCACGCTGGCAGGATGTCTGGTCAGCTACCTGATGATCGGAACGGCCAACTTCCAGGATGCTCTGAAGCTGCCTATCAACCAGCAACTTGTGTTTTGTTTCATGTGGCTGGGAATCGGCATCGTAGCGGTGGTCCAGCATATCATCCTCACCCGACGGGCCGCGGAGAAACGGGGCCTTTCCCCGAAAGCACGTCCGTTTCGGTTCGCAACCTACTCCCTCACGCCCAGTGTTTTCGTGGCGGCCGTGCTCACGCTGGAATTTCTCTGGCGCGGGCAAATGACCTACATTGCCCCCGTCTGGATGATGTGTTACGGGAGCGGGGTCTACGCTGCGGGACTCTTCTCGGTGCGCCTGCCACGGCTTCTGGGAATTACCTTTATCGTCCTTGGGGCAGTGTCTCTGCTATTTTTCCCCGATTTCGGCATCATCACGGCCGCCGTCTCCTTCGGCCTGCTGCACATCATTTTTGGGCTGATCGTCATCAACCGCTCCCGGGAGAATGGCGAAGAATGAACGATCCGGTCAAACCCGAAGAAATTGATCCCA
>JAGXLK010000015.1 GCA_018334735.1 Planctomycetota bacterium
GTGGCCGATTATATTCGGAGTCTCTCCAACCGAGTCGGCACCGCTGGGCTCGGTATTATCGGAATTTTTTTCCTGATAGTGACGGCCATTTCGCTTTTCAACACCATCGAGCAAACCCTCAACTCCATCTGGCAGGTGAGGGAGAAACGGCCGTTCTGGATAAAGTTTACGGCCTTCTGCACATTGCTATGGCTCGGGCCGGCACTGATTGCCGCATCTATCCTCCTCCGTGAACAAATGGCTCAACAGCTCTCCGCAACTTTTATCGGGATCCCCGTCCTGAGCACACTTTTCACGATTGGGGCGGCGATTGCGCGGTACGTTTTGCCTTTCATCACGGTTTGGTTGCTTTTGTTAGCCGTTTACAAATTTTTGCCGCACACGCGCGTTAAATTCGGTGCTGCGGGCTGGGGAGCTTTTGTCGGAACCATTCTCATCCAGCTCGCACGACCCGGCTTCGGCCTTTACGTCAGCAAAGCCTTCAAATACCAGAAAATTTACGGTTCTTTGGGAGCAATACCCATATTCCTGCTGTGGGTGTGGCTGCTATGGGTTCTTGTGCTTTTCGGAGCGGAAGTGGCCTTCACCGTGCAGAATGTTAGACTCCTGCGCTTCCGGGACAAACTGCGCCGCCTTTCGGGGCTCTTTATCGACCGCTATCTCGCTGCCCGTATGATGATGTACGTCGCTCGGGAATTCTGGAAAAGCGGTGAACCAACATCAATTGAAAAACTCTCCAAAACGATGAGAATTCCCCCGGAAGAAGCCTCAGATGCCGCAGACAGGCTTGTCAAGCTGGATTTATTGACACCTGTCGGCGAAGAACGTGATCAGTACCATCCTGCCAAAGATCTCTCTCGGTTGACGTTGATGGAAGTTTTGAGTATCACTGACCGTTTCAGGGATGAATCTCGCTCCCGGCGTTCTGCCGATTCCGCGTATGAAAACAAGCTGGAAAAGAGTTTTCAGAAAGCCATTTCAGCCCAGCGAGAGGCCCTCGAAGGAAAAACATTCAGGGATCTCATGGAAGAATGCGAGCAGGAAGAACAGAAGCCAGAATCAGATGATGCGCCAAATGAAAAATCGGAAACTGAACTCGATAACTCGTAAAATCGCTCTGTGCACTAAAATCTCAGGAGTATGCTGATGAAGAAAAACTACATGTTCACGCCAGGGCCTACAATGGTACCGCACGAAGTTCTGCTGGCGGAAGCCGCGCCGATGATTCATCATCGCACACCACAGTTCTCGCAAATTATGCGTGAAGTCACCGACGGAATGAAGAAGCTTTTCGGCACCGAGCAGGAAGTGTATTCGATCGCGGGAAGCGGCACCGCCGCCATGGATGCCGCCATCGCCAATACCTGCTCTCCCGGCGATACAGCAATCTGCGTGCGCGGCGGAAAATTCGGTGCCCGATGGGCCGAAATATGCGAAGCTTACGGATGCGAAGTAATCAATATCGATATCAAATGGGGCCAGTCACCTTCCATTGAGCAGATCCGCTCCGCTCTCGGGGAACACCCAGACGCCCGTGTGCTTTGCGTAACACACAGCGAAACCTCCACGGCGGCTCTCACCGATGTCCAGGCCATCGGAACCATGACCTGCGAACAAAGTACCCTCCTTGTCGTTGATGCCATCACCAGCGTCGGAGTGCATCCAGTGTGCATGGACAAATGGGGATTGGACGTGGTGGTCTCTGGTTCCCAAAAAGGTTGTATGATTCCACCGGGCCTCGGTTTCATTGCTGCCAGTCCGGACGCATGGGATATCATCGATGATTGCGCCTCGCCCCGCTACTACCTCGACATGAGAGCGATGCGGGATAAGTGGGCAGATTCAACTCAAACCCCGTTCACCGGCACTGTCTCACTCACCCGCGCCCTCCAGAAAGCGCTCAAAATGATGCGCGAAGAAGGGCTCGAAAACCTCTACGCCCGCCACGCCCGACTCGCCGAAGCAACTCGCAGCGCGATGATGGCCATCGGACTCGACCTGGTCGCTGACAACCCTGTCAACGGCGTCACCGCCGTCTGGGCGCCCGAGAATATTGACACCGGCGAAATGACAAAACTCATGCGAGATCAGTACGGCGTCACAATCGCCGGTGGGCAAGCTGAGCTCAAAGGGCGTATCTTCCGAATCGGTCATATGGGCTACGTCAGCGAAGATGACCTGCTGATCTGCATCTCCGCCGTCGAACGAGCCCTGAGAGATCTCGGATACCAATTTGACCTCGGAACGGGTGTCTCCACCGCACAGGAAAAGCTCTTTGGCTGAGACTCCATCACTTAAATGCTGCTATGGATTTCCAGACCCACTTCACCTACCGGGATGCTATCCCCCACCAAGAAGGCGTAACACGACGCGATCCGAGCCCCGTTATTCTTGTTGGTAACACATACCACGTCTGGTACACGCGGGCAACGGTCGATCACTCGGGATACTACGGAAGCATCTATCACGCGACATCACCGGACGGTCTGGAGTGGCATGAGCGGAAAGAAGCCGTGCCGAAAGGCGGACCGAACGCCTGGGATGAAAACGGTGTCTTCACACCAACTATTCTCATTGCCGATAGCCAGTATTTTATTTTTTATACCGCTGTGCCGAAACCGTTCCATCAGGACCCCGTCGACCCGACCCCCACCGCCATCGGAATCGCAATGGCAGATTCTCCCGGGGGACCCTGGAGAAAATTCGAAGGCAACCCCGTTCTGGAACCGGGACCCGAAGGCACATTCGACTGTTTACGTGTTGACGATAGCTGTATGATCAAAAGAGACGATAAATACTGGATGTACTACAAAGGCCGGGGGCGCAAAGACACGCCGATGGGACTGGCCATTGCCGATGACCCAACCGGCCCGTACTTCAAACACTCATATAGCCCTCTGGTTGAAAGCGGACACGAAGTCTGCGTCTGGCCGCACGGCGACGGGGTAGCGGCATTGGTCGGCCATACCGGTCCGAATCCACACAACATCCGCTACGCACCCGATGGCCTGCATTTTTCCGTGGAATTCCAGACAAAAGTTCCCGCCGCCCCCGGGCCCTACCGGAAAGATCGTTTCCGCGACGGGCCGGGACCCGGAATCACCTGGGGACTTTGCATCGGCCGCCATCCGGAGCACCCTTTTCTGCAACGTTTCGACTGCGATTTGCGCGCCAAGCCGTGAACGGCGACTCTTGCGATTTGGCCGTCGTTTGCCGTTTTCTGTGGGTCTATCTTCGCCCCTCTTACGATGCACTCGCAATGACCACTGTGGCTGAGATTTCAGGCTAAGCAGGTAGCCGGAGGCTACAGTTCAGAATGCGGACAAGTCTCCCTTCGCCTGCCAATGACGGGCTCAGCTGAACTCGAGTCTTCCTGGCCGCGAACATAGCTCCCCTATTTCAATACCACGACGCCAGCGGCGACTGCTTCCAATCCCATACCTAAAAAATACGCCGCCCGTCTTTCCGAGCCTGGAGTGTCTGCACGAAGGCTTCCAGACGGGTTTTCAGCTGGCCGCTCAGAGGACCGGGACGATCGCACTCGATCGTAAGAACCGGAAGACCCAGTTCCTTCCGCAAAATGCGATCTTCAGTGCGTCGGAAACAAAAACTCTGTACATAATGGATAAGACCGTCCAATTTCCTTCGCTTGCATTCATGCTTGATATCTTCCAGACGCACAAAAATCCCGTACGGATAGCGAAAACGGGTGTATTGTTCCGCCAGCGACGTTCCGCCCTCCGGCATTGCGAACTGCCGTTGTGTCTCATTGTAGACGACGCGCGCGCCGAGATCTTCCAGGTACTCGTAGCATTGCGGCACAATCGGCGGGACCCCGCCCATGCCGAGGCGAATGGGATGCGACATCTCTTCCCGATCATCCACACAACCGAGAAAAGCGTCGGCCTCTTTATCAAATCGCTCCGGGTCGCCGCAAAAATCACTGGTCGAAACGAGCCAGAGATGGTCTTCAAATCCCGACACCCGGTTTCCCTGCCAGCATTGTTCGTCAATATCCAGCGTTTTCGCGCGAATTGGTTGCAGACGTTTTCTCCACTCTTCAGCCTCATCAAGGTTCGCACCAAAACGGTCCGCAAAATCCGCAATATGCGTCTGCATGCGGTTTTCATCGGGACGATGGGGGTACTCGAATGGCAGGCACTCGACACCCTCGTATTCGAGCATCTCCATGAGAGCGTGGGTATTGCTGCAATCTCCCTGCGTTACGCCCACAACCCTCTGGATACCGCATCGGTGAACGGCTCCGTACAGTCCTTTTGTCCACGCACAGGACGTTCGCGGAAAACCCGATCTTTCGGCCTCAACCAGCAACGATTCCGGTTCCTGAGCCGTTACAAAAACGTTGTTTAAATCGACCGGTATCAACCCCGACGCCAGAATGACTTCCATGGGCACAGTTGTGGTTATTCCCACAGCTTTTTCCGGCGGGATATTACCCGGCAATGGCGGTGGCAGCATTGGAGCACAGTGATCGGACCGTTCGCTTGTCTCCAAAAGCTACTCCTCACTATTCGGAGGTGTATTCTTTTCGCGCTTCCGGGGCTCCCATAATCACCCCCTGAAGCCGGCGTTCCAGGAAAATCTCCGTCCCATCCGAAGCCTTACTGACCCGGTCGTCCGACTGCACTTCAACTTCAAAGGCACTTGTGCCCGCACCACGCGCCTTTTTCCGTACAATTTCTCGGAGTTCCCGAACCGCGTAATCGTTGGCATCTTGAAACATTTCGAAAGTCGGCGTGCCTGGAAGACCGTCAACGCTGAATCCTCCCGATTCGTCGGGTTGAATTCTGAGATGGTGCGAAACGACAACGTGACTGGTGATTGCTCCGATTGCGTTAGCCACATCGGCATGGCGCGGGACAATTGCCTCAGTCCCGAGATATTCGGCGGCCCTCGGCAAAAAATGATGCACGGGCGCACCGACACCGATCAGAGGATCTTTCAAATTCAGCTCAACGATGGATTCCGCAGGATTCCTGTGCAGCATATGTCGCACAATTTCCTGACAGACAGGGCATTCGTCCATAATATCGGGATCAACTTCAGAATCGAAGTTTTTCTTCAGCAACTCCAGCGCAAGGACACGCGCCACTTTCTCAAGAACCGTCTCCTGAAACTCTTCCGGGGGCATCTGGATAACTCCGGCCATAATTCGGCAAAAACGTTTCGCCACTCCAGAATGCCATTTTTGGAAATCTCCTCGGCAATGCAACAAATCGGTGGGAGTCAGCCCCGATCTCTGAACAGCTCCCCGTGCCTCCAAATTACCCGAGCGTAGCAAAGACCAGTAACTCGTGCCGAGTTCCTCCGCGAGTTCGACCACTGATTTGGGCCGGTTCTCGAGTTTCTCAAAAATTTTCTTTTCTTGAAATGACAGGCCGGACCCGCTTTCGCGTCCAGTGAGAAAAAGGATGTCGGCGGACCGCGTAGACTCGAGCAGTTCGTCGCGTTTCTGTTCGATATAATCCAGAGCCAGCGAAACGCCTTCGTGTTCACCGCCAAGCCACGAAATCGGAGCTACGCGCCGCGGACCGATTGAAATATGCCGTTTCTGAATAGCAATGATGCTATCTCCGCCCAGACCGGAAGTCCGCATATGGAGCGCACGAATATGTGTTTGCCAATCACCCACCCGGGTCCCTGAATCGCTCACACGGACCTGGCCATTCTCCAAAGCAGCGGTATCGGTTGTGGTTCCACCCATATCAACAACGAAGGCGTCACGCTCACCCGTCAGGTATGAAGCACCTGCGACGCTTGCGGCAGGGCCGGAAAGAATAGTTTCGACCGGTTTCTGCCGCGCAATATCCGTCGACATCAGTGAGCCGTCACCTTTAACAGCCATCATCGGCGCTGAAATACCCGATTCTCGGAGTGTCCGCTTTGCTTCATCCAAAAACTGTTCCAGCTGAGGGATAATTCTTGCGTTCAGAACAGCCGTTATCGCCCTGGTGCGGAAATTAAGCATCTCGGACAACCGGTGGCCGCAACTCACGCTCAGACCGGTGTGTTTCTGCAATATGTTTTTGACCTGCAGTTCATGCTCAGGGTTCATGGTAGAAGCGTAACCCGACACGGCGAAAGCCCCGACGCCCATTTGGAGCATACGATCCGCCGTGCTCTTGATCCGGTCGGCGTTGACGGGTTCTATCTCATCACCGCTGATCTCAAGCCGTCCGGGGACGATCGCAGTCGGATGGTGGTCGATATCGTCTTCCTCCCAGAGGCCGTATGGCGGCATAACGAGCAAGCCAACTCTCTGGCCCCGATCCTCCACAATGGCGTTCGTAGCAAGGGTCGTGGAAACAGCCACCAAACCGACTTTTTTCAGTTTCTCGGGCGAGATGAGCCGAAGCACCCGGTCGATTCCGATCGTGAAATCCCAGTGAGTGGTCAGGCTTTTAGCTTTCTCCAACACAGAGTCCGTCTCAAAATCATAGACTACGGCATCGGTGTAGGTTCCTCCGGCATCAAGTCCCAATCCGATCCGCACGGGAGCCGGAATATCCCGGGAAACGGGGTAAGAACCGTCCGGACCCGGCAGCATCTCGTCCATATAATTGTCTCGCCCCGGGACGGCTTGCAGACCGCGCGAGAGCGGATCGTAAACCGTCGCATATCCGGGGGGAACAACCAGAATATCCTCGCAGGATTCCGGATTTTCGATGGCTTTTTCCAGAAGACCAAGATCTCCCTGGATTTCTTTATATTCCCAATGGAATTGTTTCGCCATCGTTTGAGCGTAATCGGCATATTTCTCCCGTCCGTCTGCACCGGTATCGATAAAAACGGCTCTTTCATAGTTGCGTTGCCAGCTGCTAAGGAAATCCAGGATCATTTCTGCGTTTTCCTCGCCGTATTCCTCAGCCAGATATGCAAGGTCCGTCCCATTCGAAAGATTTTCTTCGAGTTTTCCTTCTTGGACCTGGGAAGGAGGTTGCACTTTTTCGTTATACCACCCCCCCGAGACGTAGTAGGTCCCCGGGTGACTTTTAAATTCTTCCCGATACCGTTTGTTGGACCCGAGAAAAAGAGAGATACAGTCATGGACGCGCGGAATTACCAGAGGCACTGCGCGGGCATGGACGCCAACAGTACCCCGTCCGCAAACACCGTAACCGAGGACGATTCGTCTGGGCAGGTTTCGGTCGGCTGGTTTTGAAGCCGCATCGATCGCATCCTGAAGTTTTGTTCGCAGCTCACGTGGATTTTCGTGCAGCCCTCCCGGCAAAAAGTCCATGCTGATTTTTTCATTTAGTCTTTCGGCGAGGCTTTTGAGATCCGTCGCCAGGACACCGCAGGCGATGATATGGATCTTTGACTCGAATGTATTCGTCACGTGAAAAGACTCCGGGAAGGACAGATAAAATTGGGGAGGCGGGAAACCAGAGTTACGAATACCATGATGTCATGAAACGGCGTCACGCGCAACTCAAGATTCACTTTTGAATTACGCGAACAGTCGGCGGTCAGGCGCCACCGAGGAACTCGCCCACGAAATGAGTATCGTAGTTCCCGCTCGCATAGCCCCTGTGTTCGATAAGGTCCCGGTAAAACGGGATAGTGGTCTTGATACCGGTCACCGTAAACTCTTCCAGTGCCCGCCTGAGGATATTGAGAGTTTCCAGCCTGTTTCGTCCGTAGCATATCAATTTGGCGACCATGGAATCGTAGAAAGGTTGCACCTGATATCCGCTATATACGTGCGTATCGAGCCGGATACCGGGACCGCCCGGAGGCACAAATTCCGTGATACGACCGGGTGAGGTGCGGAAATCATCGGCGGGATCTTCCGCATTGATTCTGCATTCTATTGCACTACCTTTGAATTCAAGTTTCTTTTGCTGATATGGAAGACGTTCGCCGGCCGCAACTCTGATCTGTTCTTTGACGATATCGATTCCGCTGACGACTTCGGTAATCGGATGTTCGACCTGCAGACGCGTGTTCATTTCCATGAAATAATAATTACCGCTACGATCGACGAGAAATTCGACAGTCCCGGCGCCGGTGTAATTCACTGCTTTGCAAAGGTTAACTGCCGATTTAGCCACACTTGATCGCGTATCGTCGGAGATTCCCGGTGAAGGAGTTTCCTCAATCAATTTCTGATAGCGCCGTTGAATTGAGCAGTCTCGCTCCCCCAGATGTATAATATTTCCGTATCCATCCCCGAGGATTTGCACTTCGATATGCCGGGCGCGTTCAAGCACTTTTTCTACATATACAGCGTCGTTACCGAAAGCCTGAGCGGCTTCGGAGCGGGCCAGCGCCAGCATATTACGGAGAGTGATTTCATTATGAGCCACTCTCATCCCGCGTCCACCACCGCCGGAAGCCGCTTTAATCATCACGGGATAGCCCACTTCACCCGCTTTCGCAACGGCTTCATCATCGCTTTCGATGGGGTCTTCGCTCCCCGGCAGAACGGGAACTTTTTTCTCCTGGGCGACCGTGCGGGCGGTCGTCTTACTCCCCATTTTGCGCATGACCTCCGAGGTCGGCCCGATAAAGACGATATTGGATTCTTCACAGATTTCCGCGAATTCTGCTTCTTCGGAGAGAAATCCGTAGCCCGGATGAATGGCATCGACATTTGTGATTTCGGCAGCGGCGATAATTCGTGGGATATTCAAGTAGCTTTCGTTCGCCGGAGGAGGCCCGATACAAACCGCATCGTCGGCGTAGTCGAGATATTTGGTGTTTGCGTCGCCCTCGGAATAAATGGCAACCGTTTCGACACCGAGTTCAGCGCACGCTCTTATGATACGTAGCGCGACCTCGCCTCGGTTCGCTATGAGGATCCTTGAAAACATAGTTTAACCAAGATGGGGGTAATTGATATAAGCGAGCGCAACGGGTGTTTACTCTTCGGCAGGTTCGACGAGAAACAAAACCTGGCCAAATTCGACGGGTTCAGCGTTTTGCACCAGAATTTCCACGACTTCGCCGGCTACTTCCGCTTTGACTTCGTTCATAACCTTCATCGCTTCCACAATGCAAACGACGGAATCTGGCTCGACAATTGTTCCGACGGTGACGTATGGTTCAGCTCCTTCGCTGGGAGCGCGATAAAATGTACCGACCATAGGGGCGGTAATTTCGAGCAAATCCTCGTCTCGCCCTTCGCCGGACTCGGCCCCTTCGTTCGGCTCGGGAAGCTGTCTCTCCGATTCTGAACCCGCTGGCACCGGGACGGGAACCTGTTGCCCCTCGCTGGACGAAGGGCCGGAGGCGAGCTGCACATACGTATTGGTCTTTATTCGCACCCGCAGCTCGGGTTCTTCAAGTTCTAATTCTGCAAGCTCGTTCTCACTCATCAGTTCGACCAGCTCGCGAATTTTTTCGATGACATCCATCTTAATGTCCTTTATTGATGCCCCTGTTTTGCGGATCAAAAGCCGCCGTAACAGCGGGCGTATTCCAACTTCAATAGCTTATCAGTACAATTCCCTGCGAATCAACCCCAGGCTTGCGCCTCAAGCATCTCGCTCGGCAATGCACTTATTTTAACAAAACCATCTCCCGTGATGACTACCATCTCTTCGATTCGCACCCCCATCTTCCCGGGAATATAGATTCCGGGCTCGATAGTAAAAACCATGCCCGGTAGCAAAACTGCCTCTTCCCCCGGTGCTACCCGAGGCGCTTCGTGTACCTCGAGGCCCACACCATGACCAAGCCCATGGCCAAAAAAACGGCCGTAGCCGGCCCGTACAATCGCAGACCGAGCGGCCTGATCTACCTCGGCACAGGCCAGACCAGGCTCTAGCTTTTCAAATGCGGCTTCTTGTGCCTGTAACACAACTTCTGACAACTCTTCAATGCCTTCAGGCATTGTACTGCCCGCCACAACTCGTGTCAAGTCTGAATTATACCCCCGTACAGTAGCGCCCCAATCCACCAGGAGAGGATCATCCCGAAGCACTCGTTCCGTCGCGACCGCGTGCGGCTGGCTCGCATGCGTACCGCAAGCGCAAATCGTCTCAAATGCTCGTCCTTCAGCCCCCTGAACGCGCATCTCCCACTCAAGGCGTGCGGCCAGCCAGTTTTCTGATTTTCCGGGGCAAATTTCCCCGGAAAAAACTCGAAATGCCTCCTCCGCAACGCGCAGTGCCTCACCAACTGCCGCTAATTCATTCTTATCTTTACGAACCCTCAGGTCTTCCACCCATCCGCTTTCACAGGGTACAAAATCGCCCAGACTTAGCTCGGATCTTAATCTGTGGTAATCGGCAAACGATACATTCCGCGAAGAAAACGCTATTTTACCACAATCGAGTTTACGACAAAGAACCGCCACTTCCCGTGCCATACGGCTCCGCCTCACCAGGATATCATCGACCTGAGCTTCCGTTTCGGCCTGCTCACTGTAACGAGAATCTGTGATGAGCACTGCCCGCTTTGCACCGATTAGCAGCGTGCTGTCATCACCTGTAAAACCAGACAAGTAGCGCACATTTGGCGTTGTCACCGCCCAGTAAGCATTGACCTGCTCGCGCGCCATCCGTCGGCGAAGCTGTTCGATACGTTCCGCGCAGGTGCGCCGCGGAAATCCATCAAATCCCATGCTCTCCTCCACAATACCTCCATCCTGTTGTCCTGTCCGGATATTATCACACCGGTCCCAGATGTCAAAGTCACCGGACACAACAGATAAAACCATTGGGGCCACAAAACGACTTTTACACCGAAAAACCGGCGACACAGGCTTTTTGCAGCCAACGAGACAAGTTGTTGAACCTGTAACATAATGTTTTTAGTCGCAAGTTGCCTTGTCCCGAAACACCAGAAACGGTAAAGTATTTGGGACAAACAATTCCGGTTCGTAAGGGGGGATTCTGGAAGCCGCAGCTTTCCTGAGATACAAAATCCGGTGGAGCAGGTGAGATGTCTTCAAACAGCATTCCCACAGAATTAAGCGACCCTTCTTTGAAAAGGCTAAAGAGGATTTTTGTCGGCGGTGTTCTCCTCTGCGCAGTGATCGTGCTGCACCTTCTTTTTATCAGCAAAACCATATCCAGTCTCTATGCCCGCGCGACCCTGTTACCGATGCTGTTGTGGGCTTTGGTTGTCACAACATATGCTTTCCATGCCGAGCGAGAACGGTCCCGCCTCGCCCAGGAGCTCCAGATTGCGGCGGATATCCAACTGGGTCTTCTCCCCGAAAAAGCCCTGAAAACGCAGATGTTTGAGGTCGGCGGGATGTGTCACCCGGCCGAGCGGGTTGGCGGAGATTTCTTCGATTACTGGTTACATAACAGCCGTGTCTGTATGGTTGTGGCTGACGTCACAGGCCACGATCTGGCATCGGCGCTGCTGGCTGCTTCTTTCCGAAGTGTTGTACGGGCGGAATCAGCGCATCGCACATCGGTTTCCGAGATCGCCGAAGGCATCAATCGTGTGATGTACGATGATCTCGTTAAGTCTGACCTCCAGATAACATTTTGCTTCGGCCAGCTGGATCCCGATGAAAAAACGTTCACCTACTGTTCCTGCGGTCACCCTTACCCGATAAAAGTTGGTGAAGACCAGGTTTCGTGGCTTAAAACCGGTGGGTTACTGCTGGGCGTGCAACGCGAGGCAAAATATCCCGAAGAAACGGTAGAGCTTATGCCTGGCGATAAAGTGCTGATGTACACCGATGGTGTCATTGAAGCTACGAACAGGGACGAAACAGCTTTCGGAGCCGATGGACTGAGATCCGCAGTCCGGTCGGCCGCTTCTCATTCTGCGCCCGAATTATCCCAGGAAATTGTAAGAGAGGTACGCGAATACTCTCAGCGCTCGAAACTTCGGGACGACGTGACGGTCCTCGCGGCACAAATTAAGCCTTCTGACCTTTCGCGGCAGGCAATTTAACCTGCCTTTGCCCGTACACCTGCCTGCTCGCTCTCTCTCTTCATTTGTTCCAGCCGCCGGTCTAATTCCTCAAAATTCACCGCCAGTTTGTTGCTCACCCCATTCTCACGCATTGAAATGCCATAGAGCGTTTCCGCTGCGCTCATCGTGCGTTTGTTGTGCGTCACGATGACAAACTGAGTATCATCCCTGTACTCGTCAAGCATTGAGAGGAATCGGCCAACATTAGCCTCATCCAGAGGCGCATCAACTTCATCCAACAGGCAGAACGGACTCGGCTTGGACTCGAAAATGGCGAACAGCAGAGCTACGGCTGAAAGCGCTTTCTCGCCGCCACTTAGAAGCGAAATCGACCGATTCTCTTTTCCGGGTGGCCGCACCTTTATTTCGATGCCCGCCTCCAATATGTCCTCTTCTTCCTCTTCCCCGTAATCGAGAATCAGGTCGCCGTTTCCTCCGCCGAAAAGCTTTCTGATCAGAACCTGGAAATTCTGGCGGACCGCTTCAAATGTCTCCCGGAAACTTTCTCGGCTCTTTGTGCTTAATTCGCGTATTATCTCGAGCTCGTGACGTCTTGCCTTTTCCAAATCCTCTTTTTGTTGTTTCAGGAATTCTGCGCGTGTCTCAAGTTCATCCTGCTCGCGGATAGCATCGAGATTTGCGCCGCCCATTCTCTCAACTTTTTTGCGCAGTTCGTCGGTGCGTTCGGCCACTTCGTCCCAGTTTGTCTCATCACTGTCAGCCATTGCCAGGGCTTCATCTCGAAGCTCAACAGCTTCTTCGAGCGGAACAACACGGGGGCCTTGATCTTCCTGCTTTTCTTCCTCAGAATTCTCCTGCTTGGCCTGGGCATACCACTGCGCCACCTTCTCGCCCGGAGCTTCCGGTTCAGCTTCGTAAAATTCTTCGATTTGGGCTTCCGTAAACAGCGGAGTCTCACGCCACTGTTCCGGTTCCAGCTCCACAGCTTCAAGATGGATTCCACATTCCTCAGCTGTTCTTTCTGCAAGACTATCCAGGCGCAGATTGACCTCGCTTTCCTTGAGTTGCAGTTCCTGGACCGCTTGATCCGCTTTATTTTGTTTTCTGCGGACCTCTTCAACACGTTCTTTCAAGGCCGAGATCTCGCGCGCGGTTTCTTCGGCTTTCCGCGACTTTTGCTCAAGGACTGCTTCGAGTTCTT
>JAGXLK010000499.1 GCA_018334735.1 Planctomycetota bacterium
CGTCTTCGAGGGTTTCTCCTTCCAGAAAAGAGCCCCGCGGCACAACCGTCTGGATAACGGTCTGGCCTTTCGTCTTTTCCTCGAGTTTTTCCTCCGACACCCTTTTTTCCGAGAACAACTCAAGACCGGGCACATCGAGAAGTTTCAGCAGGTTATCTCTGTTTGTTCGCACAACGAGGCGGTCTTCTTGCTCCAGCGGTCTCTCCTGAAAGGGTTCCATCAGCTTTTCCCCGCCCCGCGTGATCTGGACAAGTTCGATCTCGAAATCGAAATGATTCAACATTTCTGCCACGTTCATTCCGACGAATCGGGAGCGTTTCTGAAGTGTCAATTCCGTCAGAAACTCCCTCATTTCATACTCTTCAGCCAGATCGACTTCTGGATCGAGTCGTTCCGGCAGGAGGTGGTGACCGACCGTGACGAGGTAGAAAACTCCGACGCCCAGGATTATGAGCCCAACGCCCGTAAACTCGAAGAACGAAATTGGATGATCGAGAAGTCGGCCAGATATATCGCTGGCCAGCAGGTTGGTCGAGCTTCCGATCAGGGTTAAAGTTCCGCCCATCATTGATGCGTAAGATAGGGGTATCATAAGTTTTGACGGCGAAGTCTTAACCTTCTTCGCCAGGTTCGATACCATGGGGATAAAAATCGCAACCACAGGTGTATTATTGATAATTCCGGCAATCGGTCCGGAAAGACCGGAAATTGTGGCGACCTGCCGCATAATACTCGAGCCGGAAACACGAGAGATTTTCTCGCCGAGAATCTGAATAAGCCCCGTTCGCCGGATACCCTCACTCAGTATGAACATCGCCAGGATAGTAATGGTAGCCTGACTGGAAAAACCGGAGATAGCCTCCGAGGGGCTGATTTTTGTCCATGGTTGCAGAGCAGCGAGCAGTACTGGAATCCCAACGGCCATGACAAAAAGTGGCACCGGTTCTAGTAGGAAAAGAAGGATAATAACGGCAATGATTGAGAGCGTAACAATCGCCCCGGAAGTAAGCTCTCCGCCCTCATCGGGCACCTCCTCTTTCCCTCCGGGGCGATCAACGACCTTTGCCGCTTGCATCTTTTGCCGAGTCGAAGCCGATTCATCGCTTGTCTCTGCAGCACTGATCTTTTTCTCCAGGCAAACAAAGATCAGAGTCAATAGCAGAATAACGAAGAAAGGCTTTCGCATATTTCCTTACTCCCAGGTGACAAGTGGCAGGATCCGAAAAAACCATGAATTACGCCCTTTGCTACTTCCTGTCACGGCGCACGGTTACCGGGCCCTCTTGATTTTAAGTCCAGGTGCCAGAAATCTTCCCCCTGCAGCGAATCGAGTCCGTTTTCGCACTTTGCAGGTATATCGTCTCGCCTCGCATATGATAAATTTCGTCTTTGTGCACGAGTGGGATCCGTCGGATGCCACTGATGAAAGACCGGCGCCCAGGGAACAATACTTTTGGGCTCGATTCCCAGCATGCGCATTCTGTCACGGACATTCCCGTCTGCATTGCCCCAACCAATAAAGTTATGATCGTACCCATTAATCCGTATCATAGCTTCCTTCGAACATGACATGTTGAGGCCGTAATTGTGGGGACGTCGTTCTTTTCGGATAGCAATGTAGAATAGGTTCTTGAGATGTCGTTTCCATAGGAGCAATTTTTCCTGCCCGGTAAGGTATTCTTCATGAGCCCCCTGTAATATACTTTGCGGAGTAAGCTTTTCCGTCACCTCTCGATTCAATCTGATGCGTCCACCGCAAAGCAGGCGTTCAGAATCAGCATGACGCCTGTGATTGCGGACCATATCCTGGTGCGGAATCGAATCACTATCACTGAAAACCAACCATTCGTACTGACTCGCGGCAATTGCCCGGTTAATAACTTCGGCGCGGCGATGATCCCGATGCTCACGCCAAATGTAAGTTACGGGAAAGGGAGCTTGTTCCTGAAACTCCTCGACGACCTCCTGAGTAGCGTCAGTCGAACCGTCATCGCTGATAATTATCTCAAAGCCCTGTTGGTTCTGCCGGAGATAGCCCAGCAGGCAAAGGCGTAACAACCTGGCGCGATTGAACGTTGTAATGAGCACTGAGATCCGCACGAAGGCAACTCCTCCTTTGGGAGACCAGGTTGGCTGATCAAATCATAGCCAACATAGGAGAACTCATGATTTGCATGCCATCCCAACCTGCATGTTGATAGGCTATACACGATCGATTCTGGTGTCCACGGCCTTATCTATCACAAAATACTAACGGATTCATGAGCTGTCAAATAGCCCCTTCGAAAAGGGAGAGAACCAGGATGACTACCCTAACCCGGATATTTCATGAATCCAACGGCATAATTGTTATAACGACATGGATGAGAGCGACTTAGGTGCAGTTTTCGACATTTCTCATTGGCTCAGGGTGTACTTCGGCTCAAAAGAAAGGATTCACCCTCCGGGAGCGACGCTTGAAATCTCCGGGCTAATATCATTCGGTTACCATAACATTGCTAAAAATCCATTACCACTTTAAACTACCGGGTAAAAACCAATTCGCGTTGACGGCCAAGAAAGGTCCCTTCATGAAATGCAAAGGCGTAGATGTGACAGGTTTTGAGGCCGCTGGGGATGGCAAGTCTGACAATGCGGATGCTTTTGAGAGGGCCGTTTCCTCGCTTCAGAGGACTCGCTACGGCACAATACACGTCCCCGATGGAGTGTTTGAAGTCAGTCGTCCGATCCGGCTGGGACACAGCATGTCTCTCAATATGGCTCCAAGTGCCAGAATTCTGGCGAGCCAGGATTTCGAAGGACCCGCGGTGGTCTTGAAAGGAGAAGATGGCAAACCGGACGATCTCGGTGATGACCACAGTTACCACGATTACGGGGGACAAATCTGCGGTGGGGTCATTGACGCCGGAGGGAATGAAATCCTGGGAATCAGCATTCCGTGGGGTTGCCGGTATTCCATCCACGATATCGAAGTCCATAACGCCCGCGCCGGCGGTATTCATCTCGGAGAGGAAGGCTGGTACGAAGCCACTTTGAGGAGCGTTCGAATCGCCCTCGATTTCGACTGTCCCCACATGCCCGGAAGCGTGGGATTGAAGATCGAACGGGTCAGCGATAGCCACGTCAGCCAGGTGCTTGTCATCGGCTACGAAACCGGCGTCCATGCCACCGCCTCCAGCACCGGATTCCACCAGGTCCACGTGTGGAACGGACCCAATAGACCGCTTAAATGTGCTTTCAACGCGGCCGGATGGCACGATATGTACTCCCAGTGCCAGGCCGATGCCTACGACGGCACAGCCTTCTACGTAAATGCTCCTTTCCAGCGGTTCATCGGCAACTTCATGCAAACACACGACCGTTACAGCACCCCGGACGAGCTGGTGGGTTTCGAAATCGGACCCGCGGGCACACATTGCACCTACCTGGGCAATTTCCACAACGCTCGGGAAAATGCGCCGATTCCCCTCT
>JAGXLK010000500.1 GCA_018334735.1 Planctomycetota bacterium
GTTTTTCTTCAGGAACCATCTGGGCAAACGTTTTTCCCGCCGGCAGATATAGAAAGACCGGATCGTATCCGAAGCCCCGCCCACCTCGCCGCTGGCGGGTGATTTTCCCATGACAACGTCCTTCGGCGGTAAGGATAATATTGCCTTCGGGATCCGATAGGGCTATGTGACACTGGAAATGGGCCTGGCGTTCCCCGTCGGCAACGTTTCGCATTTCTCGAAGCAATTTCCGGCACACATCACGGTAGGTGCCGTGGGGACCGGCATAACGAGCGCTACGAACCCCGGGTTTTCCCCCGAGCGCGTCCACGCACAGACCGGAGTCATCTGCTACCGCGAAAAACCCTGTGTAGAGCGCCATTTCTGAAGCTTTCTTCGCCGCATTTCCCTCGAAGGTGTCTCTATCTTCCTTTACCTCTGGAGCACCGGGATAGTGCGAGAGAGGAACGACCTCCACCGGCAGACCGGCGAGCAGATCTTTCATTTCTTCGATTTTATCGTTATTTTGGCTGGCAATGAGAAGTCGCACAAATATTTCCTCAAGATCGGGTATCGATGCGTATGGTAGAGGAGCGGCGGCGAGGTGTCAACGCACTGTTAGCTCTTGTCACCGGGCCTAACCGTGATCTTTTGTTTTTTCTCTTTGTGACTCACACAAAATACTGGCAATAAAAATTCTGTCCCTTTTTCACAGCCCTTTTCTCGCCTATAATGCGGTTCAGCGGCCGGATTTTAAACCGTCTCTACAGCCTGAAGTATCGGAAGGACGTCAAGGTGAAGATTGGTATTAATGCAATGGTCCTCACCGCCAGGGACCTGGGCGTGGGAATCTGGATCCGCGGTCTCATACGGGCACTCGCGAGGTTCGACCGTGAGAATCAATACATTGTTTACCACCGTCCTGGTGTTGAACCCCTGGCCCCGGAGGCACCGGCTAATTTCCGATTCATTAAAGCCGGTACGATAAAGAACAGTCGATTGACAAGGATATTTTGGGAACAGGCAGTACTGCCTTCACATCTGGTTAAAGAAGAACTGGACGTCCTTCACTGTCCCGCATACGTGGCACCGTTTCGCGCGCAAGTGCCGGTACTTCTGACTCTCCACGATCTTTTTGTCTTTTCCCATCCTCAGTACTGCCGTTTTCTCAATCGTCTTCATTACCGTTTTGCTATGCCGGTATCTATCCAGCATGCCACCAGAATTCATTGCACTTCGCACTGGACCCGCCAGAGCTTGTTTTCTTCTTTTCCCGAAAATTCCGAAAAAGCGCGGGTTATTCCAGCTGGAGTTGATGATATTTTTCAGGCGCCGGATCCGGCAGATGCCGAAGCCTACCGGATCGAAAAGGGGTTGCCCGAAAATCCCTTCCTTTTTGTCGGTAATATCGAACCAAAAAAGAATATTTCCGGCCTGCTGCGGGCATTTGCTTTATTAAGACACCAGCACGGCTCCGATCGCAAATTGGTGATGGTTGGTGCACATCGTGGCTGGGGCGTGGATTTCAAAGAGGAAATCGAGAGGCTTCATCTCCGTGACGAGGTTATTACTACGGGGTATGTCCAACGCTCGGAACTCCCTTTGCTCTACGGGATGGCTTTTGCACTGGTATTGCCCTCGGCAATCGAGGGGTTCGGCATCCCTCCGCTGGAAGCTATGGCCTGCGGCACGCCTGTGGTTACCAGCGGAATGGGAGGACTTGGTGAGAGCGTTGGGGGGGCTGGGATAATTGTTCAAGATCGAAGACCGGCTTCTCTGGCGGACTCGCTGCATCGAATTGAAGAACGGGAACGGCTCCGGGAAAAATACAGCACCGTGGGTAAGCAGCGAGCGGAGAGATTCCGCTGGGACAAAATAGTCTCGCAGTTTCCCCCCCTTTACAGGGAGACCGCGCGGGTTGGTGCCCAGGAAAAATCTTGAACGGGGCTCGTGGATCTTCGTACAATGCTATTTGGTTGAATTTCTTTTCGGGGATATTGCCAGATGGCGCAAATCAGCCAGCAAACTCGCAAAAAAGTTGTTTTTCTTGCGTATGTCGTGGGAGTTGCTGTTTTCCTCCTTGTTTTGCCGGCGCGATTTACGGCTCCGGCCCGGGTTGTTTTCATCCAGGCTGCCGGTCCCCTTGAGACAACAATGTTCCGCATGTCCGGGGACGCCGCGGCTTTTTCAGGAACCCTGCGAGATTGCTTCCTGGCCCGCGAGAGGCTGCGTCTCGATAAAAAACAAGTCCATAAAATCGCAAACCGCAACGTTGTCCTTAAGGAACGCTTGAAACAACAAAATAATATCCTCGAAGATTTAAAAAAACTTGAAATTGCAAGACCGCGATTCAGGACTCTGGGGGCGAGTGTAAGCTCTTACGACGCCGATCCGATGCACAGAAGTATAACTCTGGCCGCCGGGAGCCGTAAGAATATCCGCAAAGGACAGGCTGTGACGGCAGAAGGGACGCTCGTGGGGATCATAATGGAAGCAGGTCCCTGGTACAGTCGGGTTCGTTTGATTACCGACCCGGCCAGCCGATTGCCATGTCGGATCCAACGCACGCGCCGGCGCTGTATTCTCCACGGTACGGGGGCCACGCACTGCGAAGTGGAATGGGTTGACCGACGGAGCGATGTACAGCCCGACGATGTCCTGGTTACGGCGCCCGTTTCAAAGCTGGTTTCTGAAAAGCCACTCATACCGCCCGGTATGCCAGTCGCCACGGTGAAGGCCGTTAAGAAACCACGGGAAGATCCACTTTTCTGGCGCATCCCAGCCAGCCCGCGCGTGAATCTCGAGCGACTGGAGTCCGTTGTGGTGATTATCCCGGCGGAGGCAAAAAAACCGGGCCGAGCGCCTGTTCTCAAATGACCTGCTTGAGCTTCCACGACGAGTTGCCGGCGGCATAAGATTTTGGGCCGGAGCTACATCCATCAGATGTGCGACATTCTCGGATGCTGAATAGATTTGGAACCATTTGACGAAAGGTTTGTCTGGAAGCAAAGGGGAAACCTCTCCCCTCGGGATCTGGCCGGGTTTGCGGTCGTATCAGCCCCAAGCTTCTCACCCTTTGTAACGTATTCCGCATCGGGAGCTTCCTGACTGGATACAAATTCGCTGTCAATCCCGTAAGACATTGTACAGAAGTGCCTTAGCTGCATAAAAATGGTGCGGATGGGGAGATTCGAACTCCCATGGGGTTTAAGCCCCACTAGGTCCTGAACCTAGCGCGTCTGCCAGTTCCGCCACATCCGCACGTGGAATTTATTATACGCCAACCGCCCGAAGTGTCAAGAATAGGCCTCTGCGAGGAATTTGCGCTTGCTGCAATGGGAACAGCCAGCCCCCCGGAATGTTGGGGAAATGCCCGGCTGCGAAAGAAAGCCGAGGCGCTGGCCGAAGAACTGAAAGGCAAGTCTCTCGATGCGGCCACGATGCGCGTCGTGTGCGAGACTCAGAACATCCCTTTGCCGGACCTC
>JAGXLK010000501.1 GCA_018334735.1 Planctomycetota bacterium
GGAACGATGAAGACTTCGGGGGAGATAAAATGCCCGAGGAACCGATGCGCCCGGAAGGTCCAGAGGGGGAGATCCAGACTATGACTGACCCGAATATTATTCTGTGGAAAGAGTTGCATGTTGACCCAAAGGTGGGGAAAGAGGCAAGTTTTCTTGTGCCTAGTGTGATGGAGCTGGAACAGGAATTTGGGGCTCCTGCTTTAAATCTGGCCAGGCTGGTGGCCAAGTTTCACTATCGTGTGAAACGCGGAGAAAATGGGCGCGTGGACCCGAAAGCGGCGTACAATTTTTATTACCGACATGCAAATGTTCGGGATCTCATTGAAGATCTGGGCTATACGGTCACGTGTGAGATTGCGGCGAGCCAGAATTTCTTAAAGTGGATTCATATCAATAGAGCCGAAGTTTCAGAGCGATTTGCTAAAAAGCTTTCAAGAGAGCTGGAAGTGCATAAAACGGGAGTGGAGCTGGTGTATGCCGGGATGCCTTCGGTACATCCTCCGGCTCAAACCGCTGAAGCCTTCGAGGATGTTATCAACGCATACGAGGAAAAACAGACGGTGATCCAGAAGGCAAAAGCGACGGCCTTCGAAAAGATAATGGAAGCGGAAGGGAAAGCCGCGCAAGCACTTAACGATGCCAAAGGGTATCGATACCGCCTTACGGATGTTTCGGAAGCTCAGGAAAAGCGCTTTCGAGTACAGATCAAATCGTATGAAAAAGCACCGGAAGTCTACCGCTACCGGAGCTATTTTAGCGCAATTGAACGGGTATTGGCCGGCCACCGGTTGTTTATTGTGCCTGTATCCGAAGTGGAAGTCCCGATCATTGACATGCAGGAACGCCTGAGCACAGACATCCTCAGTATGCCCCTGGAGGAGGAGATGCAATGAAAGAACATAAGATCACAATTGTTGTTGTTTTGACAGTGCTGGCTTTGTTGCTTGCCTACGGTTTTGTCTACCAGGTCCGAGAGACGGAAATAGTCGTTCACTACCGGCCTTCCAAAACTCCTTATAAGGTCCGTAATGCTGGAACCACAGGCGATAAGGGTAAATTGTATAAAGGCGGGCCCGGTTTATACTTCCGGTTTCCGTACCCCATTGATGAAATCGAACATTATGACAAACGGGTGCGGGTAATCGATGGACATCTGTACCAGACAGTGCTCAGTGATTCCTGGCAGGTTATTATCTCGCTCTATGCGGCGTGGAAAATCGACGATCCTCTGGCTTTTGAGGAATCGCTGGAAGGAGAAGTCGGCAAAGCTGAGCAGGCGCTGAAGGATGTTCTCGATAATGAGACTTCCCAAGCGATAAGCCGCCTTGAGTTTAACCAGCTGGTTTCGACCAATAAAGAAACTTTGAAACTTGAAGAGCTGGAGCGGGAAATAGAGACCGGTGCAGTAAAGGCGATCGAAGAGAAAAATTACGGCCTGAAACTTTTGCATTTCGGTATCCGCCGGACGGCAATCCCTGAATCCACAACCAAAAAGGTTTTCGAACGTATGAAAGCCGAACGGAAAAAAGTGGCCGACAAGTTCCGCAACCAGGGTGAGAAGGAGAAAAAAGAGATTATCTCCGAAGCGGACAAAAAGGCGGAGCAGATCCTTGCCGATGCACTGAGCGAGGCTGAGGGGATCCGGAGCGAGGGCGAACAACAAGAAGCAAAATATTACGACAAATTTGCTGAACAACCTGAGCTGGCTATTTTTCTGCGTCGCCTGGATGCGTTGCGGACAATCGCACGGAAAGCGCGGGAGTCAGGCAGCCCTATCAGCTTCGTTCTGGACACGAAAACGGAGCCTTTAGGGGCGCTGTACCGTGGTCCGCAGGGGCGTGAAAATATTGTGCTGGGTGACGGAAAAGACACAGAAGCCGATCAAACGTCCGGGCCCGGGGAAAAAACGGGCGATCAGCCACAGAAATGAGCAACGAATTGAAGACCCTGAGTGAGGATTAAAAATGGCGGATAACAACAACGAACAAGGCGCTGAAAGGCCAGACGCAGCGAACCCACCCGAGAGACAGAATGAAGGTGCAGAGGCGTCTGGTGACGTGGGTAGTAAAGCCCTGTCGGATGCCCTCAGTATCAGCTTTCGTTTTCTTATAATCGGTATGATTCTACTGATTGTGATTTATCTACTGCAGGGTTTTTTTGTGGTTGGACGCAATCAGCTTGCGGTGAAACTTTGTTTCGGTCGACCCGTCGAACTCAAGCGCGGTGCGGAACGCGGACGAGGCTATGTGCTGGATTCAGAAAGCGGATGGCGTTACTGCTGGCCCTGGGAAGAAGTCGTCTATATTCCCCTTCAGGAACAAACTCTGAAACTGAAAAATGAACTCTGGCCTGGTGACGAGGGGGGAAGGCCTTCTGGAGAAGGACCGGGACAGGGTTTGAGCGTTAAGAAAGATAATTATCTTATCAGTGGTGATGTCAACATTATCGGCCTGCAGCTGCAGGCTAAATATCGGGTCGATCCCGACCACGCTCTGGATTATGCATTCCGATGGTATACAAATCCAGAAAGTGAAGGCCAGGAACCTGCGCAGGATATGTTACGACGATTGTTGATCGAAACTGCGACGGAAACCGTTGCGACGTGGGGGGTGCTTGATGTGCGCAGCAAGTCAAAAACGGTGACGAGCCCAGATACAAAAATGAAGGTTAAGCTTAATCTTTTCCGCGTTATGGAAGCTCGGCTGGAAGATAAATTGCGGGAGTTCGAACGAGAAAATGGTTTTTCTCTTGGCATTCAGGTGACTTCTATCGAACCAATAGAAGACCCTGATGTGCCGGCCGGTGTCCGTCCTGCGTTTGATAGAGCCGTCGATGCGGAAAGCGAAAAGGATCGACTTCTGGAGGAGGCGCACCGTGAAGCCGATCGTATTGTGCAGGAAGCGCAGGGACGTGCGGCAGAGATTGAAGCCCAGGCTTCCGCATTCGTAAGCCGGCTGGTCGCGAGTGCGCGGGCGGATGCCGAAACGCTCACAAATCTGTCTGAAGTCTATGAAGAATCCCCGGAGAAAGCAGCAATTTTGCGAGACTGGCATTATCAGCGAATGGTTGAGGAATTGCTGGGGCAAGCGGAAGGATCATTCGTGTTGCATCGACCGGCAGAGGGTAGCAAAAGAGAGTTGAGATTGCTCTTAGGAAAACCGATGAGCAAGTCGGAAGAGGGAGAGCCGAAGAGATGACTGCAATTGATAGCATGCCCACGTTTTGGGCGTCGCCGACAACATAACAGGATTGAACTGAATAGTGGAGGAAACCAACAGTGTCGGATGAACACCAGGAACAAGCTTTTCACGACCATGAGCATTTTGGCAGCTTGCAAACGCGGCTGGTTATAACGCTCGTAGGGTTCATACTGATCGTCAATGCGTTCCTTGCCGACAAAGTGTTTTTCCCCGGGCAACCAGCCATAGGGGCGGTCAGTTCACTTCTGGTTCTTCTTCCTTCC
>JAGXLK010000502.1 GCA_018334735.1 Planctomycetota bacterium
TGAAGCGCTCGCACAATGTCGGGAGCACGACGACCAGAATATGCGCATGGTGACCATCGAGACCCTGGGCAAGCTCGGCGGACCGAAGGCCAGGGCCGCCATCAAAACGCGTCTCGACGATGAGAATGAGATGATACGCAGATGGGCCAAGATGACGCTGAAGAAGCTGGAGGACACAGAGAACAAGTAGTATGAAATTGGTCAGCGACAAGGAGGGGTCGCATTGCTCGTTGCTTCCTCTCTACAGGCTCAAAATGGTTCTCAGAAGGGCCGGGAATGCAGGAGCCGGAAGTGCTCGCCGACCTGGTGGTCACAACATTGGTCCGACATCAAGGTTTGGCCATAGCATATCATTGCCTAACAACAGGTTGCAACAATTATGCGGGGTTCTTAGATGGCTTAAAGCCGATTTTCGGGAACTCGCAATCGCCCGTAAGACAGCGAGCTCTATCGGGCAATCCTGATTTTGGAGGTGGCCAATCTGCTTTACAAAGAATCTCACCGCTCAACCGTAGAAAGTCTGAGCAAATTCATGCTCACCCAACCGCGAAACAACCTGCAGCGGAGATTCCTGCGAGCCGGGGCGGCTTGCTTGCTCGGGAGTCAGCTGGTAGAATTTGCGGTCTGTGGCGGATTGTGATCAGCAAACTTTATCGTTCCCCCGTAAGGAGCAAGATGTGAATCTACCTGAAATCGGCGTGCAATCGTTCACCTACCGGCAGTTCGATATCCCGGGTATCATCAAGGAATTGAAAGATACCGACATCACGGCATTGGAACTCTGGGGCAAACATCTGAATCCCGACATGGATCCGGATGAAATCGAAAAAGCCAAAAAACAGCTCAGCGATGCGGGTATGCGTGTATGCGGCATCGGGGTTTGCTCTTTCAGTTCGGAGGGCCCCGGAGAGATCCGGAAAACTCTCGAGTTTGGAGCCGATCTGGGCTGCGATTACGTCAGTATCGACGTTCCAGCCGACGATAATGATGCCAAAGAAGAACTGGTGGAACGGGCCAAAGAATTCAGCCTGCTGCTTGGTATTCATAACCACGGGCCGGGTCACCATTATGATACGGCCCAGAGCGTTCTGGAAAGCTGTGAAGGATATGATTCCGTTCTGGGTGCTTGCGTAGATTTTGGCCACTACCTCCGCGTTGACGAAACACCTGAACAGGTTATCGAAACTCTCAAAGACCGGGTCAACGCGGTCCATCTGAAAGATTTTATCGACGCCGATACGGAAGTCGTGCCGGGGACAGGAAAACTGGACTACGGAGCAACGCTGGACGCGCTTGAGGAGAAAACCGGATTTGATACTGCGTTTGTGATTGAATTTGAAGCGGATCCGGACAATCCGACTGCAGGGATGCAACAGACCGTTGGTGTATTCAAACAGGCGCTGGAAAAACTTCAGTAACCTTGACGCACCTCTCCCGGCGTTCTATCATACCTGATGGCTCGGATTCGGCGGACGACAAGGCCTTTTTTGGGTATTTTTGTGCAAAAATTGCCACAATGCGCGATCCGTTTGCGGGTTTTTTGTCTCCATTGCTTGCAACTCGTTGTGAATTCTTTTGCCGGGGGCCATGGCCGTGAAGATATCACAGGTTCTCAAAGCCCCACGTCGCACACGTCGGGTCAGTCATATTGTGCGGGTATGCGCCGGTCAAGGTCTGGGCTTTTTCATAGCCAAACTCAACATACGGCAGTATCTGCCAAGCTGGGCTCGCATTCCAACCCCCGGTGAGAAATCCCGCCCCCCTGACCTGCCGAAGCGTTTTGCCCGGACTCTGGAAGAACTCGGGCCGACATTCGTGAAATTCGGTCAGACGCTCTCCACGCGCGCCGACGTGCTGCCTCCTGAATACATCAGGGAACTGCAACGAATCTGCCACCATGTCGCCCCATTCCCCGGGAAAACTTCTCATAAGATTATCGAGGATGAACTCGGCCGCCCCATTAAAGAGGTCTACGAGTCATTTTCTGAGGAACCGATTGCCAGCGGATCGATCGCCCAGGTTCACGGGGCAAAACTGCTCGACGGCGAAGAAGTTGTCGTCAAAGTGCGGCGGCCGGGAATCGAACAGATCATCGAAGACGACCTCGCCATTATGAAGTTTCTTGCGGAACAGGCCTACCGCCTGGAGGAATTCGAGGGTTTGCAGCTGCCGATGCTTGTGGATGAATTCGCCCAGGGGATCCGACGGGAACAGAACCTTCTAACTGAAGCCGCCAACACCCATAAATTCCACTCGGCCTTCAAGGAAGATGAAAAACTCGTTGTGCCCCGTGTGTACTGGGATTTTTGTTCGCCCGGCGTGCTGACAATCCAGAGGCTCGAAGGAACTTTCTTGAACGAACTCGAGGGCGAAGCGGCTTCCAGTGAGGGAAAAAGCGAGTTGGCCCGGATAATTCTCGACCGTTTTCTGACGCAATTTTTCAGCCTCGGCGCATTCCACGCCGATCCGCACACGGGAAACATTCTGATCATGGACGGCGGTCAAATCGGGCTTATCGATTTCGGTTTGGTCGGCAAATTGGGCAGCACCCTTCGATCCCATCTCAGCAATTTTGTGATTGCGCTCGGGAATCAACAGCTGGAACTGGCCGCGGAAGTAATCGAGGAAATGGGATCCGTACCGACCGATATCAACGACGAAGATTTCAGGAGCGAAGTCAGCGAACTATTGGAGCGGTATTATGCCATACCTTTCGAGCGCATCGACCTGCAGAGATCTTTCCAGGAAATCATGCAGGTGGTCCGCAAATACGGCATCGTAATGCCCCGCGATTTTGTGCTCCTGGGGAAATCACTGGTCAGTATCGGGGGGATCGTGATGCAGCTCGATCCTGAGATAAACGCCGCTGAACTGGCCACCCCCTATGCCCGCAAGCTCGCCCTGGGAAAACTCTCACCGAAATCGCTCAAGAAATCCCTCACCTCCAGCCTTTATCATCTTTCGATGCTCATGAAAAGCGCTCCTCGGGAAATCCGAAGGCTGTTGCGCAAACTCCGCGAAGGCGGCCTGGAATTCAGCATTGATCATCGAGGGCTGGACCGATACCTGAAAGACCTTGATAAGACGGGCAATCGCCTCGCTCTCAGCATCATGCTCGCCGCCATTATCATATCGTCGACATCCATCATGACCACGGAACTTGGTCCCACCATCAACCTGCTGGGATGGGAAGCGAGCGCGCCGGGACTGATCGGCTATCTGTTCGGGTTCCTGCTCGGCGCCTGGCTGGTAATCGGCATCTTCCGTTCCGGCCGAATCTGAAGACCGGCTCGCCGATTCCACCGTGAAAGACAACAACCGTGCTGATTCGGATACAGAATAAAAGGAGGACAAAACGATGGAACAGACTCTCCAATACATATTGATCGACTCGGCCCGGAATATTCGTCGGGAAGGCTGGCAAATTGATAGCAGTGTGGTCGCCGATTACGACGGGCCGCTT
>JAGXLK010000503.1 GCA_018334735.1 Planctomycetota bacterium
GGAGAGAATCCCCTTTTACACGCCGGGAATCGTGTGTTTTTTCGCCGGTCGCTGCCTCCAGCAATTCCTCCCACTGCTCACGCCCGTAGACACCGGCCAGCCCCTCGATCTCGCCGAGTTCCTCAGGATCAGCTGAAGCATAGCAGCCGGTGGCATAAACTTTTGATTGCGGGCATTCCCGGACAAGTTCTCTCAAACGGCGCCGGGCCTTCCGAGATGCCGTATGGGTTACGGTACAGGTATTGACAATTATAAGATCGGTATTCCGGGTATTGCTCGCCCCTTGCAGGCCGACTTCCTGCAACGCCTCACGGAGACGCTGGGAATCGTACTGGTTGGAACGACAACCGAATGTTTCGACATAAAAAGTCGTCAATGGAATGAAATGGCTTTCTTTTTCAACACGGTCAAATTCTTGCCACACCGCTGTCCCGTGCAGCTTCACATACCGCCGCTGCCACCTTTTGGTGGACAGCACGGTCCATAAAATCGGGCACGAGTTCGCCCTCTGGAGCCAGATTAGCAAGGGTCCGGGATGCGGCAATTTTCATGGCATCATTAATATCGCTGGCTCGCGCATCTAAAGCGCCCCGAAAGATGCCCGGGAAACCCAGAGCATTGTTCAGATGGCGGCCATCTGTCGCAACCGCGGCGCCAGCGTCGATCGCTTCGTCCGGCCAGATCTCCGGGATTGGATTCGCCATTGCAAAAACAATCGGATCAGGCGCCATTGACCGGACCATATCTTTGCTGGCCAAGCCCGCTGCGCTCACTCCGACGAACAGATCTTTGCTTTCCATCACCTCCGCGAGTGAACCTTGCTCCTCCGATCGATTTGTATCTTTCGCGATCTTCTGTTTGACCTCATTCATATGTTCCTCGCGACCGCGGTAAATGGCCCCTGAACGATCACATAGAACAACATCGTTCACACCGTACTCCAGCATGAACCGCGCTATTGCCCATCCCGCTGCACCGGCTCCATTAATCACAGCAGTCACCTCCTCGGGTTCTTTACCTGTGTGATTGAGTGCATTGATCAGAGCGCCGAGAACCACGACCGCTGTCCCGTGCTGATCGTCGTGGAATACCGCTATATCGAGCTTGGCTTTCAATTCATTTTCGATCTCGAAGCACAAAGGAGCTGCAATATCCTCCAGAAGAATGGCACCGAACGTTGGAGAGACAACAGAAGCCGTCTGTACAAACTCCTCCGCGTTGTGGGTATCGACCAAAAGTGGGATGGCACTGATATCGACCATTTCCATCAATATGACGGCTTTGCCTTCCATAACCGGCATAGACGCCTCAACGCCGACATCTCCCAGGCCTAAAACTGCCGTCCCGTTTGTCATCACGGCAACGGTATCTCCGATCGAAGTGTGCGAGTAAATTTGCTTCGGTTCCGCTTCAATCAACTGGCTCACTTTAGCCACACCCGGCGTGTAGATTCGCCTCAGGTCTGAAACAGTTTTAAGTTCGCATCGGCTCACCATCCGGGTTTTGCCGCGCTTGTGAAGCGGGAGAATGTCTTCCAGTTCAGGATCATCTTCTCTTTCGGGATGTTGCAATTTTTCGCCTCTCTTTAGTTGATTCCGGCGGGGCCAGAACAGGTAAACTCCGTGCACTCTGATCATTTATAGTTGGCCCGGCGAAAAAGCGCAAGCGTCTCCTTTTTCAACAGGGTCTTCTTTGCCCCTTTTCAATATTGTTTCGTGTTGGATCGATAAAAATTATCCAGGGAAAAACAGTCCCACGAAAATCACGCCAAAACGTCCCCTGCGCGACGTTCAAAATCTTTCAAATCAGCCCCATTATTCGGCCGCAAGAATTTGTTCGTAGATTTCAGCAATCTGCCGGACATGCTTTTCGCGGTTGAAATGTTCGATGACACGTTGTCTTCCTTTCTGGCCCATCTGCGCCGCAAGATCGGGATCGTCCAGCACCTTCTTGATAGCATTTGCCGTCCGTTCTATGTCACCGACAGGAACCAGCCAGCCGGTTTCCTCATCTTCGACTATTTCCGTAAGGCCACCGGCTCTTGTTGCAACCACTGGCGTTTCCGTGGCCATCGCCTCCAGAGCGACACGCCCGAATGGCTCTTTTTCACTCGGCACGACAAGCACATCGGCGTCGGCCATAAGGGTAGCAACATCGTTTCGATATCCGAGGAAATGCATCTGCGATTCGACGTGTAGCCTACGAGCCAATGTTTGGAGACGCCTTTCGTACCATGAATGTTCTCCAAAGAGATCTTCTCCTGCTATGGCACCGTGTATTTGGGGATACACTTCTGAAATGACAGCCAGAGTTTCTATAAATGTGTCGTGCCGTTTCCATGGGACCAGTTGTCCAACCATCAGCATGACGGGAGTATTGGCACTCAATTTCATTTCTTCTCGAAACGCTCCCGGATTGGCATCGCGGGTAAAGCTGTCAGAATCGATGGCATTGTGAATAACCTTTTTTTTGATTTGACCGCCCGCAATTTCATCCAGGTAATGCTTTAGGGCGTGGCTGGCGCAGACAGCTATTTCGGAGGTTCCCTTCAGCACACGATCGAGAGGGCCTGCTGACTGAAAATCTCGCACATGCCAGAGACAGGGGATATGAGCGAACGCCGAGGCCGGCCCCCCTATACACTGGGCGGCGGTGTTGTTGGAATGAATCATTTGCGCGCCACACTCTTCTGCAATTCTAACCACCCGCTTTACAGCCCGCGCCCACTGGCTGGCCAGGGAAGCCATTGCCACAGGGGACCAACTCTTCTGCGGGCGGAACTGTAACCCACGGTGGACCTTAACTCCTGCTTCGGCCAGCTGGGCGGACAAAACCCCAACTTGAGGGGCCGCGGCGTTTAAGACATACTCTTGCCCATTAAGCCCACTCACAAGCTCAAGCAGGCTCCTCTCCGCCCCGCTGATTCGGCCTCCTGCGCTGACATATAGGATTCTTTTTTCCATAAACTCAGTGATCTGATTTTTAGGATTTGGCTTTATTGTAGGTCAGACGAAACAAGAAAGCCAAAGGTTTCTCTGTCAACCTCGCAACTTTTTATCGGACTGCTGCTCTGTGGTCAGGTTCGTTTGCGAAGTCAGGTCCCGGCGGATATTGTATATGATTGGATTTCATATTCTGGGAAATCGTGTTCGCACCTGGACGGGCAGCCAAAGCCGGCGGGGTTCTCTGTACACGCATACACAATTATTATGAAAGAAACCTGTAGCCATGCTGAGATACAACGAGCACACACGCACACTTCAAAGAGCAGAACACAATTTCGTGCTCCAAAATATGGACTATCCGGAGTACTTTGATGATGTATTTCCGGATGGGGAGGTTCCCCAGATTCCTTTCAACCACCGCCATGTTCCGATGCGGCCCGCTCAAGAGACATGGATCACCGATACGACGTTCCGAGACGGTCAGCAGGCAATGCCTCCCTTCACAGCCGATCAGG
>JAGXLK010000504.1 GCA_018334735.1 Planctomycetota bacterium
AGGTGCAAGAGAATTTTTAAGAAAAAACAGCTGGTGAAAGGAGTCACATGGAAGTTCAAAAGGCGTCCTGCCAGAGTGAGGTTAAAGGTCCTATTCCGCACGCGGCAAGGAGACCGGCCGTACAGCAAAAAGCTGTGGCGGGAACACTTTTCCGCCGAGTCCTTGTCAGGCGTTTTCATCAGATTGCCGCTTGGGCCCTCGGATGGCAGCGCGATTTACGGTGTAAGCTTCAACGAGGAAATTGATAGAGGAGAATTAGTTCGCTCACAAAGCGAATTCGTATATCGGGATTTGGAGCCAGGAACTACATACTGTATCACCCATTGCTTACTGGTTGATCAAGTCCGGTTCCCTCTTCTGAAAGGTACGGGAAAAAAGGTTGTTGCTGAAAAACTGGCAGAAAATCCCACGACAACTGTGGTGATAAAGACTGAGCCTGCATCCTATTACGACCTGACTGTACGCCCAGTTGATAAACGGGACGGAAGCGTTCTTGATAGAGCCGCAGTTTTTGTATCAGGTCATGTACGGGGGCCATTCGGCATCGGGGTGGTGGATGTGAAGCTCATCGAAGGTCTCTATGAGATTGAAGTGAAGTGCGCTGATTATGCGACGGCCCGGAAACGCGTGCGACTTGACAAAGATCAAGAGATTACGGTCGAACTGGAACGCCTGACGGAGCCCGTTTATTGGCTATATGCTGAGTCTGAGCGCCTGCCCAGATCAGATTTTAATAAAAGGATTGCGTTCGACGTGTACAGTAAGAGCGATCAAGGGCCGGTTGGGGGCGGATTTTCTGAAAAAGCTCGTCAAAAGATTGCCAGAGTGCCTTCCGGAGATTATCTGGTTATTGCCAAAGGTTTTCGGAAAGGTGTTGAAGACAAAGAACCAGACAATGCGGTTTTTGCCGCGCGCGAAGTAAAAATTAAGAACGCAGATGCCGTAGCGGAAATAGATTTCGACAAAGAAAATTGGACTCTGTTTGAGGTCCAGTTTCCCAAGGGCGGTGAAGTGAAACAAAGGCTTGGCGCTCAACTTTGGGGGATGTGGAAGGGAAAAACGTTGAGGCTTGGATCGGGCTTGCTAAGCAAAAAAAATACTGCGCGCTTTTCTATTCCGTTCGACGGGAACTACTGGCTGGAAGTTCTGGTCCCCTCGAAAAAACATTACGAGGAAGAGGCGAAACGTTACCGGAAAGGGAAAGCATACTACACTCAGCGTGTCTCGGTAAAACGTGGCAAAACAGTGACGGCTAAAGTGGTGCCTTCCACGTCCCATAAGCCCACAGGGGAAGCACCTGAGCTGGCTGATTTGCCAGGAAGTGCCGATGTGATGGAGCAAGATCATATTGAGAATGATGAGCCGCCGGGTGGCAGCGAGCTACAACCGAGCGGTTCCGAGTCGTCGACAAACCAATGGGTTCTACCGGCCGGCATTGCTTTGGGAGTGCTGGTAATAGTTGGCATTACCGTGCGGGCTATGAAGCGGAAGAAGCGTTGGGGCGATCAGACACAGGACGGCGCTACCTGAAACGTAAGTATTCGCCTATCAAAGTCGATGTCAAGAAACACCTTCCCTACCTCCTACGACCTCTCGTTGTTTTTGACGTCGTAGGACCGCTTACAACTACTATGGAGCGTAAGTAGCAGGGATAACCATTGATCCGACACTTCCCTTACTAACCGTCTTTTTTGCTCATCGAAGGATCGCGTTTTGGCCCAGAGGAACCTTGACGCGCTAAGAGTGGCCTGGTTCATCCAGCCATTCGCCTATAGGAGACTCAACCGACTTGCTGGCTGCGAGATCGGAAGGTCTATGGTTCCAAATGGGCTATGGATGCCGGAGGTCTAACCGGTCAAGGGGTCTCGCCTGGCTTGGTTGTGCCAGCAAACAATCGAATACTCTGAGACTCTCCCGGCGCCCGGGACCGCCGCGCGCTCCTTAGCGCAAAGACGGTTCAGCAAGGCAGGATCGCCCTGCCGCGTGCCGCCTTCAGTCGACGCGGCGGACCTTAGCCCATATATGAATCGTCGTATTCAGTTCCTTTCTTCCACATCACCCATAGGGTCTCCAGAATCTTGCGCTGGGTGTTGAGCCGCGCATTGACCTGATCATGAGTGCGTCTCAGAGAAGCCTTGTAGAAACGCTTGAAACCGTTGTTATCTTTTCTTCTCAGCACTGCCGCCCGGAAAGCTTTTCTGGACAGATCCTTCAGCTTCCCATTGCCATTGGGATTGAGCCTGCTGTAGCCGAGGGGTTTTCCATTGCTGTTTCGGTCGGTGATCCCCAGTCGGCTGTAGGTGAAGAGATTCTGTTTGGTGGCGAACCACGTAGATGGCCCCACCGTACCTCCGCGGGTGGCGCACTTTCATCTTGCATCTAACCGCTCTGAGCTACACGGCGAATCAGCAGGAGCTTGGGGACGAAGTGAAAGTAACCCCGATAAAAGTCGAGATAACCCGGGCTCCGGATTACCTCTTCGCCAACGCCCGCTACGCCACGCCGGTGCGCTTTGAGATAGGAGCGGGTTCGGACACGGTGACGTTTGAGGAGATAGAGCCGTTAATCCAAAACGGTTCGGTGAAGGTGCGTTTCTACGCCGCCGACGGTGACGGGACCAAAAAAGAAAAACACCGGTTCACGACGAACAATCTGGCCCCCACCAGCAGTGACCCGACAGGCCCGCATCTGTCGGGTGTATTCGGGGGCTGAGAAAGAGCTCAAGATACTTGGTGATGGGGATTCAGGTCAGAAGAATTGCTATGAGGTTTACGTTCCCAGTAGCAGATTTCGGGTTATAGGAGAGATCGCCAAAGATGGTGATGACAAACACACGACAAATTGGGCGCATTTTGAGGTGGCTGTTGATCTGGGGGCAGGCGGAAACCAAACAGTGTTACTGGAGAGCCAGTCATATCCTGCGCCCAATCCGCCCGATGATCAAGAAGAAGGTCACTGGAAGGATGAAGTCCCAAGAGTTCGTCTTTTCGGCGATAAGGTTATTGCTGCATGGGATATGCGTGGTTCAGCGGACTACTCGTGTCACGAATCCGCCGATTCCTGACCGCAAAGAAAAGCAATATTTCTGTCCTCCGCAAAGCATTATCTGCAAAGAACTTCCTGAAAAAGCCCCTGATCTCCCGTCAAAAAAGACTTGACACTATACACATGAACAGCTAATATCGTCGCGCATCAACAATGACGGCCGGACCAGTTAGGTCCGGAGGCACGCATTTTCGCCAGAAGACAGGAGCCTGAAAGGAGGCAGCTAACGCTGCGGCGCCCGGACGGCGCTGAAAATGTGTTTTCTACCCCGCATTTCTCACGAAGCTAAAAGCAGTATTATTCTAAACGACACGACAGACAAACGTTACACTGCATTGGGTGGCTGATCTCAGCACACACGGTGTATTCTGAATCTGAAAACGCCGGTTCGCCCTTCGGGAACGGCGCCAGC
>JAGXLK010000505.1 GCA_018334735.1 Planctomycetota bacterium
ATGCGTCGCCTCCCAGATTTGCTCTTTCATCTCACGGCACGCTTCCCCGGCCGCCTGGGCCCACTGAGCCGGACCGTATTTCTCGGAATACGGCTCGCGTCGGAATGCATATATGATACCCCGTGAGGAATTGACCACCGCCCCGTCGCCTTCCTCGTCAAACGCCCCCACAACGTCGGAGACTCCCCCGCCCTGCGCTCCAAATCCCGGCACCAGGAAAATGGTTCGGGGCATCCGCGTGCGTAAAGATTCCAATTCTTCCGGGAAAGTCGCCCCCACGACCGCCCCGAGAAGACTGTACCCATTTTCCCCGCAGTAGGGCTTGCCCCATTCCGCTACATAATCAGCTAACTTTTCGTAAACCAGCCCCTCCGGCGTCTCAAGATCCTGGAGTTCGGTGGAAGATGGGTTGCTGGTTTTCACAAGTGCGAAGATACCGCCCCCGCCCTCGGCTGCTCGTTCCAGAAACGGGCTCACACCATCGTAACCAAACAGTGGATTGATTGTGATGGCGTCAACGCGAAAATCCAGGCCCCCGAGCCACCCCTCCCCCTCTTCCTCTCCGAAAAGGTGGCCTCGGGCGTATGCAGCGGCTGTGCTGCCAATGTCATTCCGCTTCACATCCCCGATAACAAGAAGACCGCTTTCGCGGGCCGCCTCAAGCGTTTGGACGTATGCATTGAGCCCCGCCCGACCAAACCGCTCATAAAATGCTATCTGCGGCTTCACGGCAACGGCGTGGTCTCTCACCGCTTCGATAATGCCGAGATTGAACCGTCCAAATGCCAGCCCTACGGCTTCAGCCGTCCGGCCGCGGTTCTCCACCGCCTCTTCCATCAGGGCGGATGGCATCATTTCCGGACGCGGATCGAGTCCCACCACAACCTGGCTGCGTTTGGCCCTGCTTGCCACGACTAAACGGTCCGCAAAACTCGTATCTGCCATCTTCGGCTCCCTTTCCTCTTTTTTCCCAGATTTTATATAAAAAAAAGGCACGGAACAAACCGTGCCCTTAAAAATTAACATATGCGCTTTTAGCCGCCCAAAGAAGTCAAATCGCCCATTAGGAGCCCCCATTCCTCTGACAAATTCCACTGTTCGTTTTCATCCAGATACTCGCGCGTGTTTTCCAAAATGGAATAGTGCTGATTTTCTTCCTGGGAAAGGCGTTCGAAAATTGCCCTCTGATCCGCGGTGCCAGCATTTTTGGCTGCATCAGCGTAAAGCTTATAGCTTTTCTCTTCCATTTCCAGAGCCATCTCGATGGCTTCCCGCTCGCTCGCCGATACTTCAGCTTCCACGGCGATCTCCTGGCCCGCTGTACTGAAAACCGTCTTAATCTCATCAGCAGGCATTGGCATCTGGTCGACATCGACTCCCATTCCTTCAGCAACCTTTGAAACGATCTTCAGGTGCCGTTCTTCGTCTTTGGAAAACGATTTAAAAAGCTGCGCAGCCTGGGGATTCCCTGCTTTCTTGGCTGCATCATCGTAAAAACCTATTCCGTCCAACTCCATCTTACGCGCGAGCTGTATCGCTTCGGTCAAATCTCCAGCCATCAGATTGCCTCCTTCTCAAGTAATTGGAGCCTAAACATCATAGTCACTGTCAAATACGATAATGGGCAGCCGCCAAATGTGTCAACTGAGCGCCGGCCTATCAAGGCTCGGCTTCGACCGGGGATATGCTGTAACGGATTCTCACAGACGGCATACCAACGGGTTTATCTTTTCCCTCAAGCAAATCTACCAGTATGTTCCGGCAAAATCTCGATGCTTCGACCGTTAACCTGGCCCTGCCGGGAGCTTCGAACTCAACCAGTGCCGCCCTTCGGGAATAAAGGTCCGAACAACGGGATTCAGGTCTTGAATGCGGGGCTCGGAACGGGTAACTTGTGGGTAAAGCATAATGAAGGTTAAAAGGTACCTGTTCGGCAGGAGGAATAATATGTATCAGGAGAAACGACCAACATGCATAACCGTGATCGGTTGGGCATGGATTATTATCGGTGGCCTCATGTGCCTCTCGGCAACCATGGCCCTTTTCAGTTCCGTCATGATTGGCGAAATGGCACAAGACGAACCAGACATGCCCTTCATCTTCAAGATTTTCCCGCTGCTCGCCATCGTTCAGATCGGGGTTGCCGTGCTGGGACTCGTTTCTGGAATCAACTTCCTCAAGCTCAAGGCGTGGGCTCGCAGCGTGCTGGAAGGGCTGACTTGGCTGCTTCTTATCTTCATTCTTGGTTTCATGGTCTTCTGGGTTTTCAACTGGGTCTCCATGATTTCAGACCATGGTCCCCGTGGTTTCGGGATCATGGGTGCAGTCATGGGCGTGATTATCACGGGAATCTACGGGGTTCCTCTTGTCATCATGCTGAAGTACCTGAGAGGCCCGAAGGTCAAAAATGTAATCAACGGAACTGTCGAACAAACGCATGCAGACGCGACTTCGGAAACCGCGCCGAGCGCGTCTTCCGAAGCGTCTGATGCGTGACGTTCGACTACAGGAGGCAGTATTCCCGTGACATCTCGCGAACGAATGATTGCAGCGATGAACAACGAAGCAGTTGACCATGTTCCTTGCGGTCCTTTCGGCATCGCACGCCTGGATATAGATGATCCGTTAACCCAAGAACTGATCAGGAAGACGGACATCTTTCTCAAGGGCGCGGTGAAAGGGAACGCGGTGCTGGGGCGTCGTGCAGAAACCGTCACCACGAAGAGCGACAATGAGACTACAACGGTTATCAAGACTCCAAAAGGAGATTTGATTCGCCGCGTTGGTCATACAGATGTCGCGAGTGCAACCACCGAGTATCCCCTGAAGGAGTTGGAGGATATCGACAAGCTTCTTTCTATTCCCTACGAGGAACCTGAAATCGACGCCACCCACTATTTCGACATGAAGGAGAAGTACGATGACGAGGGCATAGTCCTTGTTAGCATTGGAAATGCCGTGTGTGTGCCGGCCGACTGGTTCGGGCCGGAGAAGTTTTGCTTGTTCTGGGCTACAGACAGAGACAAGATCATTGAGTTGACAAACATCGTCAACGAACGCATCTGCGCATTCGTTGAGCTATGTTGCGAACTTGGCGCAACGGATTTCAGAATCATCGGCGGCGAATATGTGACCACGCAGATCGGCCCTGCAGGCATGCCTGATCTGATAAGGAAACCGGACAGGAAGCTCATCAATATCATCCATAAGCACAACGGTATCGCGTTTTACCATAACCACGGTCCGGTCATGAGGTATCTCGAGGATTATGCACACATTGGTGTCGATTTCTTTGAGCCTATGGAAGCACCTCCTTGGGGGGATGTCCAATTGGGAAAGGCGAAAGATATCATCGGTGACCGATATTGCATGGTCGGCAATCTTGACGACATGGAAATCGTTGACAAACTTGATACCAAAGAGGTCCAGATGATTGCTCGGCAAAGGA
>JAGXLK010000506.1 GCA_018334735.1 Planctomycetota bacterium
TTGCGCTTTCTCGGGTTCTGACTCAGCCAGATTATTTTGTTCGCTCAGGTCTTCGTCCAGATCGTAGAGTTCGGTGCGACCGCTTTCAAAGTACTCGATCAGTTTCAAATCGTCCTTCCGGACGGCCGCGTATGGGGTGGAGAAATGATAGTGCGGGTAGTGCCAGAAGAGGGATTGGCGCTGAAGTTGCCCTGATTCTGTCAACAGGGGCATCAGGCTCTTTCCATCACAGTGTTGTTCGGGCATGGCCGGCAGACCGCACGCCTCCAGCAGTGTCGGGTAGAAATCCGTGCTGATAACGGGTGTGTCGCACGTGGACCCGGGATTGATACTTCCCGGCCATCGGACGATGAGTGGGACCCGGTGGCCGCCTTCGTAGGCCGAACCTTTTCCATGACGAAGGGGGGCATTGTTCGTCGCCCGTGTCAGACCACCGTTGTCGGAGAAGAAGACAAAAATCGTATTGTCGGCAATTTCGAGTTCTTCCAGCTTGTGCATGATCCGTCCGATCGAATCATCGGTGTGTTCGACCATAGCCGCGTAGACTTCGCTGATTTGGCCGTGTTTATCTTTGTTGGCGTATTTTTCGACGACATCGCCTTTGGCTTCGAGCGGGGTATGGACGGCGTAGTGAGCGAGGTACATCAGGAACGGTTCGTCGGCGCTGCCTTCAATCAGATCAATTGCCTCGTCGGTCAACCGGTCCGTGAGGTATTCGTCCTTGGGCCCGTCTTCAATTGTTTCGATACCGTAAGGACTGAAATAAGTCGGCGGAAGGCCCCGGTGACAGCCGCCGATGTTAACGTCGAAACCATGCGTTTCGGGATAGTAGTCGGGCCCACCGAGGTGCCATTTACCCGTAAAGAATGTGTTGTAGCCGGCATCGTTCAGCACGCTTGCGAATGTCGTTTCATCGTGGGAAAGATATTTTGTCCAGTCGGGAACGGAAAATTTGGCCCACGGATGATCATGACCGGCAATGAAATCGGTGAGGTTGAGCCGGGCGGGGTACTTACCGGTCATAATGCTCGCCCGGGTGGGACTGCAGACGGTGCATGCCGCATACGCGTTGGTGAAACGCATCCCCTGGTCAGCAAGCGTATCGATGTGGGGTGTCTCGTAATACTGGCTTCCCTGGCAGCCCAGGTCAGTCCAGCCCATGTCATCGATGAGGATGAACACGATGTTGGGGCGACCTCTTCGTTCGGCGGGCATCGACTCTCTCCTTTGATGTTCGTGGTCAATACGGCATTTCGCTATTCGATTTGAAAATCAACTTTTCGTAATGCGAGCGTATTGGCAAATCTGCACCCCGCTATGGCGGGGGCCGACAGGCGGTCGTAGTGGATCGCTTCAGCGGTTTGTTGTCCAACGAAACGCGTCTTCCGGGCACGGGATAGGATGCGTGAGAATTCCCAGACGGCTTCGTCGCCAGCGGTTTTCAAACACGAGGGCTATTTCGTTCCCCCCAGATCCCGTCCCCTGACATCAATCGGTCAAGTTCTGAGCGGACTGGACTTCAGCCGGAGGCTGGAGTTCAGAACGCGAGCGATATCAGCGAAAGCCTTTCAGCCTCCAACGGGGTCGCAGGGCAGATAGTCTTTTCCATCGAGTGAATCCTGGACGGACTGGCACCATTCTTTGAGCTGCGGGGCCATTTTTTCGACGATACCGGGGTGTTCCGGGGCCAGATCCCGGGACTCTTCTTTGTCTTCAATCAGATCGTACAGTTCGTAATCTTCGCCCTCGTTCGGGCTGTAGATCTTGTATCGGTTGTTCGTCAGCGCAAGTTGATCCTGCGATTGGAACCCGATCGGTCTCGGGCGTTCGGGGGTTTTGCCTTCGATGATGGGCATGAGACTGATGCCATCGATGGGTTCCGGTTGACCATCCATCGTGAATCCGAGCGTTTCGAGCACCGTGGGGAAATAATCGGAGGTGCAGCACGGCACGTCGACGGAGCGGGAGTTTGTGATTCGTTCGGGCCAAACGAGCATACCGGGGACCCGGACGCCGCCCTCGTAGAGGCTGCCTTTCCGTCCGCGGAAGGGACCTGAAATTCCCTGCTGGCGTTCTCCCGGATGCTGCGCGCAGCCTCCGCCTTCGCCGGCCGGGCCGTTATCCGAACAGAACCACAGCATTGTATTGTCGGCGATATCGAGGTTTTCAAGCTCCTGTCGCAGCCGTCCCATCTGTTCGTCCATTCCGCTGATGCAACCGAAATAATGTTGTTCTTCCTCGGTGCATTCCTGGTAAAGATCGCGGTGTCGATCGCTGGCTCGGACGGGGCAGTGTGGGCTGTGGAACCAGACAACGGCCAGGAACGGACGCTCGGACTCAACGGCTTCTCGGATGAAAGGAATCGCCCGGTCTATGATGACCCGTGAGTCGTCCCCTTCGAGGTTGTCAGTGGCCCACTCTCCGGGCCCTGTCCAGTATTTCGTTTCGATTGGTTGTTCGCGCACGGGATCACAGGTGGGGAGGGCCTGTTCGGTGGAGAAACATTCGTCGAAACCGTTATCCCAGGGAGGCGAGTAATGTTTGTTTTCACGTCCGCCGCGGCGTCCATCGATGATATCTTTTGTAAGCGTGCCGAGGTGCCACTTGCCGAAATGGCCGCAGACATACCCCTGTGTTTTAAGTGCTTCTGCAAGCGTAATTTCTTCCGGCGGCATGTGGCCGACATTGGCGAAGAAAATGCCGTAGCGGTAGGGATGTCGTCCGGTCAGGCAGCTCCCGCGGGTCGGGGAACAGACGGGAGCGGCGGAGTAGAAACGGTCGAACCGAATGCCGCTCTCCGCCATTTCGTCAAGATGAGGCGTCTCCAGGACGGGGTGACCGTTGTAAGCCACATCCCCCCAACCCTGGTCGTCGGTCATAGCCAGGATGACGTTCGGTTTGTCCATGACAGTACCTGTAGATCTTTCACTTGTTTGCGCCGATAAGGCTTCCTTTGAAAACAAGCAGAGTCTAAGCTGTGCGCCTGACCATGTCAAAAACACAGCGGCGAGGGGGGCTGTTGCTCGGCTTTTTGCGAGTGCTCCGGGGTGCAGGTTACAATTCTTGCAGAGCTGCTCGTTGGCGGCTCAACAGCGAGATTGCCGCGACGGCGATGCCGCCTCGCAATAACCGATGGGCCTGAATTGCTCATGGGGGAGCCATTTGCGCTGATTGTAAGTCTTTTGTCAGCCATTGTGAAACGGGAGTCTGAACAACTCTTTACCCCAAAAACGTGCTCTCAGCGGCGCTGAGGACTGTGTTGGACCGCAGCACGCCGATTTTTACCCCGGAACCCCCAAAATGAAAGTGTGCGGTATCCAACGTTTTCCCGAACGACACAGCGGTGAGTAAAACGCGCCTCCGGCCCGTTTTAACACACCGCAATCCACCGCGAGTCGCGGTGGACTACATTAAGGTTGCTGCAGTGTACTTAGT
>JAGXLK010000507.1 GCA_018334735.1 Planctomycetota bacterium
GGGTGGTTTATTGGGATACAAAACAGCTGACTCACGGGCACTTTGTTGCTCTCTCCTCACGATAAGGTCCGACTCCGCTGACCGTCTGGATATCGCATCCGTGTAACGCACCCGCCATTTGCCCACGGGATCATCGATTCTGATCCTTACTCTGATATTCTTGCCCTGCGGGATTACCACTGCGCGACTGTGATGGGGAAGCATTTTGCCGTCGGGACCGCAGATATCCACCCGACCATAGAGCGTTTGGTTTTTCCGGCGGCTGACCCGCAGTGTAACCGTTTCCCCCTGCGCCACAGCATCAGCCAGCTCGATACGGGGCACGGGCAGGTCATCCCGGGTCACCGCTATCAACCGCCACTCACCGGGATCGACGCTCACGACAGTTTCGGGGGGTTCTTCCGGGCGGTCCACAACAACTTTGCTTCGCCCATCCAGTAGATCCCAGGCACGCCGGAAATCCCCATATAATTTCAATCGGGCGTCAGCATGTCGGCTGCGCCAGTCCGAGAAAATCGACACAATGCGAGCATCGGTTCCGGGCAAATCGAACTGGACGGGCACAAAAGCCACCACACCGGCGCCGTAACCGTCCGCTCGAATAAATTCGATATCGGGACGCACGCCGAAACGCCGCACGAGCTGATCGATCGCACGTCGGAATGTCTCACGCTGCTCGGTGACCGGAATCTGCAGACCGCTCGGCCAGGTCAGCAGCACATTGAAACAAATGGCCCGGCCTTTTCCCACTTCCCGGTAGGTAAGCAGCGGTTCGCCATCCTGATGATGCCCGACAACGGCCACATCCTCGGCCAGATTCGTGAGAGCTTCGTGTCCTTCCGGCAAATAGTGACAGGGATCGCCGCCGATACGCATGGGCATATTAAAATACAGCGGCGTATCGACTTTCATCGCTTCTTCCTTGTTCTCTTCCGTTTTTTCAACGCCACTGGTACGAAACCAGGCTTCGGCGAACGCTTTTTTCGCGGCGTTTTCCCCCGGGAAATTCACCGGACTCCGTCCCATAATCCAGTCGCGCTTTCCCCGGAAACCGAACAAATTATCCAGTCCGGCGCCGGGATAGGTCTCGTACGGTTTCCCCCCCTCGTCGTACTGTGCAATCACGGGAAACGCCACGAGGGTCCCGCCGTTATGCACGTATTTTTTCAGTTTATCCGAAGTCTCTTCATCGATCGCTTCAACGTAGGGGAGAAACAGGATTTCGCAGTCGTCAAACTCGTCGGGTTTCACATACCGAGGCGAGTAGCCCGACTGTATGAGAGCCGTATAGAGCGGTCCTTCGGGCGGTTTTGTATAGGAAGCCCCGGGCGCCTTGTACGGTCCGACTCCCATGGCAACATCTTCCGGTCCCTGCCGGTGCATGAAATATCCGTACCGCCCCCTGACCAGCGTCCAGCGACTGTCGAACGTGTAAATGCCGATTTTCCCGTCATAATGCGGCTGCATATTGCTCACAACTGACTCACAGTCCCGAACCATCCCCATGGTCCGCTTGACCGTCATGGCCGGCCGGGTCGGGGTCAGGTCGCCGTTGAAGATATGTCCCCACGTCGAGAGGTATGTGCATCCCATCGCGTAGCCCATCTGGAGGAACTGACGGTTCATCGCATCGTCCTCGTAATACATCCAGTCCAGATGAAACGGATTGGCCGAACCGGGCGTCCGCGAGCGGACGAATGCATGCCAGACAGCCACGCCTTCGGGAGGTAAAGCGCAGTAGAAATTCGTGACGGGGGCCGGCGGATAATGGATGAAAGTGAAATCATAACTCAGCGTCCACTGCGGCACGGGATTGGCTTCACTCAGCCCTTTCATCATGTTCGTGGCGTATTCCTCGAAGTACCATTCGTGGAAAGCGTGGGTATCGACGTACGGCGTCAGGTTTTTCTCCACCTCTTTCGGTGGGGGCATGAACATCCAGCCGTAGGGCTGCGCGTATTTCCTCCAGACTTTGATCTCGCTCCAGTTCTCGAAGTTCTTGCCCCAGGCCTCGTTCAGCTTCTCAAGGTCCCCGCTGTAAATCTCCTGCAGATAGTGCCGGAACCATTTATTGCAGGCTTCCGGAGCCGCCTCTTTCCGACGCCATGGGTAGGCTTCAGACCACCGCCCGTAGCCGCTTTCCTCTCCCATGGAGAACATGTTTAGCGCAGCGGTCGGCCAGGTCCGATCGCTGGTACCGGAACGGGTCGAATAATGCTCGCCGCGTCGTCTGCCTTCCTCCTGATAGCGCTTTTCATACCCCTCGATATCCTGGGTGAAACGCGCGCAACCCACGCCGAGTCGGGTGGTTGCCTGATGTTCCCTGTAACTTCGCATACCACTTCGTTCCAGAGCTTCGGTGTCCCGACACCCCATCACCGCCGTGAAGCCGAGTTCAGCGAGATGATCCAGAAAAACGCCCGCATACGGACGCAACCCCGTCGCGCGTTCGGTATGCCAGGTGGCCAGCTGCAATTTCTCGGTAAGGTCGTAGGGACGATATCGATAGAGGGTCGAAGCACCATGCGTGAGAATCTGTCCCTCGGGATCCGCCACAGTCACGAGCACTCGATAGATATAGGCCCGCGAGTCCGGATCTTCAAGGACGTATTCAAACTTTTCCCCGGCCGCTTTGCCTGACTGAAGCTCGACTTCCCGTCGCTCCAGATGGACAATCTTCCCGGCCCAGTCAACAACCCCGATACCGAATTGAACCGGACCGGTGTACGGACTGGCAGACATCTTTATTTCTGTCAGAGTATCGTATTTTGGAGCTTTGCCCTGCCTGACGGTTTCCAGTTCCAGCTTCACCGGTCGGTCAAATTTGAGATACACCCGCCCGGGCAGCGAATCGCTCTGGATCGGAACGGCCCGAAGAGCTTGCCAGCTGTACGGGGAAGGCTGGAGCTTCAGGTCCATTTGGACCGGATCTTCTGGCAGTTTGATCTTCTTTTGCAGGACGTGAACTGTTCCCCGTTGATCGTCCTGGAGAATTTTAACCTTCACCCCTGCAGGCCCACTCAAAGCAATACGCACCGAGCGGAGTTCATCCACGCTCCAGGGCTTTTCGCCCTCCGAATCCCCTTTGAGAATTTTGACCTTCACGGGCGGTGGCACCGAACCCTTGCCCGCGAAACTCACAAGACGTTCCAGCCCGCGCGCCCAGAGCCGTTCGCCGTCCACTCCCTCTTTCGTAAAGGACGGGAATAAACCGCCACGGGAGGCAACACCGACGACTCGGGCTTTGCCAAAATTGCGCCAGACAACCAGAGGCATTTTGCCCCGACGTCTTTTAGGAATGTTCAACAGCACGGCAAAACCGTTGCCAACCTTTGTCCCCCGGCTCCGGACACTGAGACCGGCCTGGTCGAGTGCCAGACCGCTGAGCGGGTTGTTGCCCTCAAACTTCACTCTTTCGCCCTTTTCCTGAAAGGG
>JAGXLK010000508.1 GCA_018334735.1 Planctomycetota bacterium
GGTGTATGCGCCGTTTTTTTAGCCCGGATTTTTGGCTGAGAAGGGTGGTGAACGGTGTTCAAGAAAGATTCTACCCTGATTTGGCAAGAATGGCTTCCAGTTATCCGAAAAATCCGGGCTAGGCGCAGTGAGAAGTTCGACCCAAACGGATCTACGCCGAACTGCAACGCCGCAGACTGGACTTCCCCCACACCTGAAGCTCAGAACGCGTTCGGACAAATCCAGGCCTGGCGACCCGGCCCACAGGCTGGAGAGCCTGTATGTGTTTAGCCCAGAGATACCGCTTCATGGGTCATTGCAAGCCCATCGCGAGATGGGCGAAGCAATCTCGTCGTTTTTTCAGCCCAGCAGCGAGATTGCCGCGGCGTCCCGCTGCGCGGAACGCCTCGCAATGACATTGTAAGTGTGGACGGTTGAGGTAACGCACGCTAAACGCATACAAAAGCCTGTGCTACATGGATCCCTTAAGCGGTCTGCGATAAATATCCTAAGGTTTGATAACTAAACCCGTTTCCCAAAAAAGCAGCTGCGAGGCCTGTAGACAACAGAGGGGGACTCTTTAGCGTCGTCCACACGACCCCGCAACCCCAATATTTTTAGCAATTGCCGTGCCAGTAACATCACTTGTAGCACACATGGACAAAAAAGCTGCTATGGACCCACCTGGAACATTATAGTGTCCCGATTTGGCAGCACTTGCCCCCCGCAGAAATGCTAACATGTTTTAAAATGAAACGCTCGTCCTATTTTGTCTGCCCTTGTTCTACGGTCACGTATGATATTCGGCGTTGATCTCCACGTAGTCTTTTGAAAGATCGCATGTCCAGACGGTTGCCCCGCCCGTCCCCATTCCCAGTTCAAGTCGAATGGCAATCTCGTCCCCGGACACTTCCTCGGCGGCCTCCACTCCGGTGGGAAGGCCGGCCTTAAAAACCACCGCATCGCCCAGAGAAAGGCGGGTGGTCTCGGGATTGATTTCGGCCCCGCTGTAGCCCGCCGCGCAGACGATTCGCCCCCAGTTCGGGTCACCCCCGTTCATCGCGCATTTCACCAGGGGGGAATTGGCAATCGCGCGGGCCGCCCGCTCGGCGTCTTGCTCGTCTTTCGCGCCAACCACTTCCACCTCGACCAGACGCGTCGCGCCTTCTCCATCCCGCACGATTTCCCGGGCGAGTTTGCCCATAACCGACTCAAACGCGGACTCCGTGGCCCCCGATTCTGTTTCACCTGCGACCACACCGCTCGCCCCACTCGCCAGCAACAGAACCGTATCATTCGTACTGCTGTCACCGTCGACGGTAATCCGATTAAATGTCCGGTCCGCCACTCGACGCAGGCAACCGGAAAGCCCATCTGCCGGTATCACCAGGTCGGTGGTGACGAATCCGAGCATCGTCGCCATATTCGGACAGATCATCCCGCTGCCCTTGGCCATTCCGCCGACCCTGAATTCCGATCCCCCAGCTTGCCCACGAGCTATCGTCCATTTAGGTCGGGTATCGGTGGTCATGATGGCCCGGGCAGCCCCCTTTGCGTTTTCTTTCCCCCCCCCGAGGGCGGCGTGCGCGGCACGGATCCCCCCGGTTAGTTTCTCCATGGGCAGGGGACGGCCGATAATTCCCGTACTGGCGACCGCTACCTGTTCCGGATCGCACCCGATCAGATCCGCCACCAGCTGCGCGCACGTTTCGACATCGTGCATGCCTTTCACGCCCGTGCAGGCGTTGGCGTTGCCGGAATTGATCAGTACCGCTTTCAACTTCTCGGTTGGAAGGATTCGGCGATTCCACTGGACAGGAGCTGCGGCGAAAGCGTTCCGCGTAAAAACTCCCGCCGCAACGCAGGGCTCATTTGCCACAAGCAACGCCACATCCGGGTCCACGCTTTTGATTCCGCATGCCGCATAACCGGCCTGAAACCCTTCCGGGAACAACACGCCGTGGTTTTCATCATCCATTATTTCGCATCCTTTCGCACTCACTTCAGAGCTCCGGCCCACCCCGGAGGTACGCACGTATATCATCCTCTTCCGGATCGATAAGATCGGGCTCGATATCTCCGATAAACTTGCAGGCTTCGTAGAAGACGGGGGCCAGCTTGCCGTGCACCCCCACGATGTGATGGACGTACGGGCCGCAGACGAATCGTTCTTCCCAGCGGGGCCAGTCGTTCACCTCCACCCAAAGATACGTCCCATGTGTGGCCGGTCCGTCTGTTCCGCGGGCATGTCCGGTAAACATCCGGTAGCGGCCCCGATCGCCGTCAAAACGGATCAGCGTGATGTCGCCGCCCCGGATCTCCCAGTGGCCCACCGCCCCGAGTTCCATGCCGAAATGCGGCCAGATCTCGGCGTCTCCTTTCGCAAGGGATAGAGGAAACGGTCCGCAATGCCAGAGCAATTCCGCGTTATCGTTCTCCGGATGCCGCACGGTCAAATCCGCGAAAAACGGGGCCGAATCGCCTGAACCCGCAGCCTGCGCGGCCACCGCGCTGATGGCACCGTGGATATCGGTCTCGCATGCCATAGGCACACCGAGATCGGTCATCTCAGCATGAACGAAACAGGAGGAAATTCCCAGTTCGTCCTGGAGAGCACTCCAGCACTGAAGCGCGATCCCGTCGAGTCTTTCATCCATAGCCCAGTCCCTGATAGCCAGTTTCAGAGCCGCCACTTTCAACATCTGATCTTCTTCCACCTTCACTTCTACCTTCTGGTGAATCTCTTCCAGTTCCCGTCGCGTCTCCTCCGAATCGAGGCGGGCCTTTGCTTTACCGGTCAGAGAACTAAGGGCAACAGGCACAACCTCTATGCCGAAACGCTCGAGCAGTTCCCCCTCGTTGCAGATGACGCTGGTAAAGGAGCCAGGCCGGGTGCTGACCTGGCCGATCCGGGCTCCTTTGAGACACCGGGCCACGTTCACCGCACGCAAAAAATTATCCAGGCCACGCTCAAAGACCTCGTCATCTGTGCGGCAATTGACGATATAGGAAAACGGGAGACCCATTCGCCTGAGAATTTTTCCCGCCGGGAAGATTCCGCACTGTGTATCCCGCTCGCGCATCCCGTCGGGCCCGGGCCCTTCATCACGCGGCCCCCAGAGAAGGACTGGTTTATCGATCACTTTGCAGGTACGTCCGACGGCAAGTTCGGCCCCGAAATCGCAGTGTGCGGCAAAGACGGCATCGACGTCTTCCTGATCGAACCGCGCGGCGATCCGCTCGGCGTCGGCCGGGTCCGAGAGAAGTCCATCGTCGTTCAACCAGTTCAATGACACAAAATTAACGCCGAGCTGGTTCAGCTTCGACTCCAGTTTCTCTCGCTGGCGACGGGCAGCGGCAGGATCGAGAGCGGCGCGGTGAGTGGGAAGCAGACCGATCGTAAGTGGTTGGGCTGATTTCACGTGATCCAGCATAATCGACCTCCATATC
>JAGXLK010000509.1 GCA_018334735.1 Planctomycetota bacterium
GCTGCGTAAGAAACGCGCGGCGATCCTGCAGCTTATTTTCCTGGGCGCTTGTTTCCTGGCCGCCTGGGCCGTCTGGCCAAAAGAAGGGGTCTACTCACAGAATTCGCAGAACGCCCATCACCTGTTCACAGTTCTGGGCTTCGGACAGCTCGGGCTGGTGGCGTTGTTCGCACCGGCCTTTACAAGTCCGGCGTTTACGATGGAAAAAGAGCGGAACACTTTCGACCTGATCTATGGAACACATATGAGCCCGTTCGCGATTGTGTGGGGCAAGGTTTCAGGGGCTATTACTTTCCTGCTGCTTGTGATTCTGTCCAGCATACCGGTAGTGAGCGTTTGTCTGGTTCTTGGCGGTATTAGTTATGTTGAAGTGGGGTGGTTTTACGTTGTACTCGTATTGACCGCCTTATTCTTTGGGATGATCGGGCTGACGGTAAGCGCCCTGTCAGAAAAGACTTATGTGTCTGTAATCATCACATATATTATCATTGGACTTGTGGCTATTGGAGCCCTTCTTCCGTCGCTGTTTTTCATGCCGAAAGTGGGCGGAAACCTGAAGACCGTTCTGCACTGGATTTGGTCCTGCAGCCCGTTGATCGCGACGGCCAACGTTGTGCAGGAAGGGCTTTTGTTACGGGTGAACAGTGGATTGGGCGAGTTGACCGCGGCGCACCAGATTTTTGCTGGATTTGCCGCCATCTGCAGTGTTTCCATGATGGCAGGTCTGTTTTTGCATCTGCGCAAATGTCCGGCTCCCAAGCCGCGTAGAGAACGCGTTATCGACGAAGCCATTACCGAACGGTTGTCAAAGTGGCCGTTTTATTTGATAAACCCGCGGGGTCATCGCCGTATGTTGGGTGCGATACTTAATCCGGTCTTCGTGAAAGAACTGCGAACAATGTTGTTCGGGCGTCTTGTTTACCTTGTGCGGGCATTCTATATTTGCGTGATTGTCTCTGTGGCTTTGATGCTTGTGGCCGCGATAGGTTCTTTTGTGTTCCCGATCCGTGCGATCGCAATTTTTACGGTCAGCTTTCAGATGGTTCTGATTTTGTTCCTCGGCCCGATTTTCAGCGCGCCGCTGATTTCTCGGGAAATTGAAAATGGGCACTTTGACCTGCTGAGGCTCACAAAATTGAGGAGCCTGAAAATCGTGGCCGGGAAGTTCGAGTCCGTGATTCTCCCGCTTGCTATTTTGATGGTCGCTACTTTGCCTCCTTACCTGATGCTTGGTTATGTGAAACCAGAGTTCGTACCCGGTATATTGCGTAGCTCGGCGACTCTGTTGGTGACATTAATTTTTGTCTGCTCGGCTGGTATCTTTTTCAGCTCAATGTGTCGAAAAACTTCGAGCAGTATCGCGGGGACCTATACGGTCGTTGTGCTTACCTGTGTGATGAGCTTGTTCGGCTTGCTTGCGGCCCAGAGCATTCATCCGGACGTTCTCCAGAAGATTTTTGTTATCAACCCTGTTGTCACGATGTTGAGTGAAACGGCGCTTACGGACCTGAGAGAAACATACGATCTGTGGTTGCCGAATCTGTATATATTGGGCGGCTCAATTGTCGTTTTGCTTTTTGTGGCCTCTCTGCGCGTGGCCATGCTCGTTCGGCCGAGATGAGGTGCGCAAATGCCGCCGATACCCCATATTTCTTGCAAACGCTGTTTCCAGTAGTTAGTCTATAGTGGCAGATGCGGGTGTACCGGCTGGAGTTGTCGATTCTGCCCCCGGCCCCGTTTTGATTGTGGAATCGCCTTCTGAGGAGATCTTTTGGGCGCACTTTTTTTGCCTCAAACTGCCGGGCGTTTTGAGTGCCCCGGCGGGAATTTTATCTCGATAGCTTCGTGGAAGTGGCGAGCGACCCGGCCGTTCGCTGGTAATCGTATATCGTGTAGTGTTGTTGTGACTGGTCGGCAGGGATGGTTGCGAAGTAATGAAGAGTATTGAAGTCACCTGTGAATCCTGTGGCGCGAGTTTCGTCGTGCCCGCCTCTATGGCTGGCCAGGGGGTGCAATGTGCCTGTGGGCAAGAACTCGTAGTGCCAACTTTGGAAGAGGGCGAAGTCGGAATAGATTCAGAAGCCAGTGATGTGTCTGCCATTTCCGAACAAGAGGGCAGTAGTGCGGAAGGAGGGGGTGATGGCGCGGCGACAAAATGGCATGTTTTCATCAAAGGTGAGAAGTACGGCCCCTATTCCACCGATAAAATGCGTGAGATGGTGCAGGAGGGCCGGCTCAAAGCCCATACCAAGGCGTATAATAAAGGTCTTTCAGACTGGACGCCTATGGGGAAGATACTGACTTTTGTAGCTGAGTTCGAAGAGGGAGATATTGCCGCAAAGATGGGGACTCCGGTCAAAGAGACAATGGCGGAAAGCACCGAAGAGACCGGTTGGCATTTCCGGCGGGACGGCATTGCGATTGGCCCGGTCAGCCTCGAATCTTTGCAAGAAAATGCGCGTAGCGGAGAACTGATCCCGGAACAGGAAGTCTCAGGTCCCGAAACCGAAGAGTGGAAACCTGCGGGCGAGGTTGAAGAACTACAGGGGCTTTTTCCTCCCGCAGAAGAGCGTACCGGTTACTATGTTAGCGTCAGCGGAGAACGCGACGGTCCCCACTCGGAAAATGATATCCGAGAAAAAATCGAGCAAGGTGAACTTTCGGCCGATTCCCGGATTTGGAGCCAGAGCTTCGGTGAATGGCAGAAACTTTCAGAAGTGTCCCAATTTGCTGACGCCCTGGGAGGATCCGAAGCGTCCGAAGGAGCGGTGGAAGAAATTCCTCGGAGCGAAGAACAGATCCCTCAAGAAGCTGAGGGAGTTGCTGCCGAAAAGGCCGAAGAAAAAATTGAGGAACAACCCGCTGAATCCGCCCATGAGGAGGAAGCTCTTTCTGAAGCTGTGGAGATCGAAACAGGCGAGACAGAACCTCACGAAATGGAAGAGGAGCCGGTCTCAGAATACGAGGTCGGAGCTGAGAGGGGTCCTGAAGAAGAATCCCCCGTTGAAGGGCCAATTGCCGAAGAAGAACCTGTTGGGTTCGCGGAAGAAGGGATTCCAGAACCGGACGAAGGCGTCATTGAAGAGCCTGTAGAAGAAGCTTTCATGCCGGAAGAGGCCGGTGAGGAGCCTGTCGAGGAATTTCCCCATGAAGCTGGAATAGAACCGGCTGTGGAAGAAGTTGTCGAGGAGGAGGAAGAGGTAGCAGTTGGTGAAGGACGGGAAGAAGGCGAGGAGGGGCCTGAAGCGGAAATTTCGGTGGCGGAAGCGGAGGCGCCGGAGCAAGCTGAAGAGACGGAAGAGACGGAAGAGCCGGAGGTTGCTACGGAGGCGGAAGAGGCCGGAATGAGCGATATCCGGGAGCAGCTTGAGGGAGCGGCCGGGGCCGGTGTGGAGGGCGCGGAGAGCGAAGTGGATTTCCC
>JAGXLK010000510.1 GCA_018334735.1 Planctomycetota bacterium
CGACTCCAGAAATCTGAAAAGGACAGGCGAGGCGAAAACACCACACTCAATGTGGAGAGGCAAGGAGAATGTTTGGAAGTAAGCAACGAGTTTTTTGCATTGCGGATACCACAGCCGAGATCGATACAGTTTGACAAGCCGGCCTCTGGCGAGAAGATGATCCCGCCGATTTTGGCCTGGCGGCCGAAAGGCGGGGAGTGGATGGGTGGGGCCCGATTTGTTCTCAAGGAATGGAAAATTACCTTTGGGGCGATCACGGTCCTGCGGAAAGGGCCCGCATGTTTTGAGTACGAGGCCCGTTACCATTTTGCGCCCCGGGGCCGGTACGTGTGGCGTCTGCAGATGTCTCCAGGCATGCCGGTAGCAGTCGTGACCGAGGAACTGGACGCGGGGGTATTGAAGAAAAACAATGCGAATTTTCTCCTGCTCGATCTCAACGAGGGCTGGTCGCCCGGGACGGTTGGTTACGTGCAGCAGGCGGGCGAGACATCGGTGAAAACGGGGCTGTACGATTTCAAAAAGCATATTGAGAAAAAACGTAAAGCGAATTTTAAGCCGGAATCCTTTGGCGGGACCGGCACGGCTCCGCCGCCCATTGTGCCAGTTAAAGGTATGTTCCGGCTTGATCGCATCGTCCCGGGTGGCAAATGGGGCGGTTTGAAAGGCGGTATTCAACTGACAAATGGCGAAACAGACGACCCGCAACGCGTCGGACTTATCCCTTTGCATGTTGGATCCTGGCGCCGAACAATGGCCCTGAACGCTTGGTTCCAGAAAGGCAAAGGGGTTTCAGTCGGACTCCCCCTCGACGCCCGCTGGATTTGGTGGCAATACGATGTAGCCGATGAGAGATCGCCATTCTCAACGCACGAGCATGACCGGGATTTGAAAAAAAGTTACGCCCGGCGCGTTTGGGGCCTTTATTTCGGAGACAAGTTGCACAGGGCACAGTGGCGTTTCGGACATATCGGTCTCGACCGGTATAAAGAATGGCAGCTCGATTGGCGGCAAAGGAGATCTCCGGCGAAAACTTATCCCCGTGCCTTTATAACGCCCGAGATCGTCAGGGAATTGAGAAAATCAATTGAGAAAAATCCGGACCGTGACGTCCTGCAAAGTTATTACGTTTTCAGCGGGCAAACGGAGGACGCTGTCCGGCATGGGAAACAATTTTTGGGTTGGATCCGCCGAAAAAAGAGTCAGTGGCATGTCACAGGTCTCTCACATTACCGCCAGGCGGGGCAGCTGAAGAGGGCACATCTGGCGGAGGACGCTCTGGCCTGTCCGGATTTGCCTGAAAAGATGCGGGATGAGATCCGTCGTTATCTTGCTTTGTGGTCATATCTGCTGTCGGATCCCGATTTCAATCCGCGGGGCGCCGGTGTTCATCTGGGTAACAACAACATGACGATCAATCGCACTATGGCGCTGGGGTATTTTGCTTCGCAGATTCCCGATCATCCGCGCTCTGGTTACTGGATGGACCGGTTGCAGCGTTACACCCGTTTCAAACTGGCCACGCAGACAGCCCCTGATGGCACGTGGGTCGCGTGCCCGAATTATCAACTATACGGACCGACCCGATTTCTCGATGCGGGGATCAATATTCTGCGTAATACCGGAACCGTTAATCTGACGGAATCCGATTACCATGGCGATACTTTGCGCTATCTGGCGAATCTTACAATGCAGGATCCGCGTTTCGGAAACCTCCGTATTATTCCCGGTATGGGCAACAGCGGGGACCGGGTCACACCCATATTTGGGCTTGCAATGCGGGCGGCTGCGGGTGATGACGAAGAGCTGGCCGGTTATCTGCGTTACATGCACCAGGAATGCGTCGGGGCCAACGGCGTGGCAAAATTCAGAGGAAATTCCCCTTTCAATGCTTTCAATTTCCGGCCTGCTATTCCCCCGCGTGAGAAGCCGCTGCGAACAGAGTTTTTCCCGACATACGGCGTGATGTTTCGGAATCACGCGAATACTCCGCACGAGACGGCGATGCTATTCCGAGCGGGTATGAATTGGTCACACTGGGATCCCGATTACTTCAATGTCATCATCTACGGGAAGGGGGCTCCACTTTCCCCGGGGACGGGTTACGCATATGGCCCTGCCTGCATCAGTGCCAACAACGCGATCTATCACAACCAGGTCAAGCTGGTGAAACACGACAAAAAAGAAATCTTCGGGCGCGTTGACGCCGCAGTGCGGGATTACGGATTCGGCGATAACGTGGATTACGCGATGGCGGACCGTTTTTATCCGCCGGAACTCTACGAAGATAAAAAGGAGCGGCATTGGCGGCGCCACATTCTGTTTGTGAAGGGCTCTGAGCCAGAGCTGACCAGTTATTTTGTCATGCGAGATACATTCCCCGGCAATCCCGACAGCGATCGTACGTGGTGGACATGGTTGAATCTGGGCGAGGCCGATCACATTAAAGTGGACGGCACAAAGCTCAATCCGAAATCTACGCCCCACGACAAGGTTCCCGATATGAGCAAACTCAAAACGGTTTCCGGTCGCCGTGTGGAGATGGACAGTGGCCATGGGGCCGGACTTCATTTTTGGTTTTCGGGGAAGCAAGAGTTGCCGTGGCGTGCGCGCCTCACCTTTACGGTGAATATCAGAATGCCGCACAATACGGATTTGCCAGGGTTGGGATTTGGGGAAAATTTAAAACCTGAAACCAAAACGATCGTCGAAGCGGTCGGGCAACCGGGCCGGGATTATTTTTATGTCGTCTGGCCGTATGAAAGCGGTGAGAAGCTTCCTGTTTTTCAAAAGATCGGGGGAGGTTGCATAAAGGTGTGGGCGGATAAATTCAAGGATTACAATTTTATCAGCGACAGGAAGCTGGATTTCAAGAAAGAAGATGTAGTGTTCACCGCGCGCACGGGATCAGTTCGCATTTTCCGGGACAGAATCGTGTTTTCGATAACAGCCGGGGAAGGCAAGATCGGCTACAAAGAACATATTTACGAAGGGGAAGCGCCATTCGAACGTGTGGTGGGCCGGAAAAAACTTAAAAGAAACATGTTCGAAGTCAGATCGAATGGCAAGGGAGACCACAAATCGGTTGGTCTGGGGCACGGCGTTTTGGTTTACGGAGAAGGACCTTTCGAGGCCAGTCTGGACGGAAAAACAATCAAAATTCATACCGAAGGCCGGGAACGCGTGCTCCATGTGACCAGACCCGATTTTATCCGCCGTCCCCAGTATTGGGTCGATGGGAAAGAGTGGATGCCCTGTTGGACTGACTGGCCGGCCAGCGGTTTCGGCCGATGGACGCGCACGAATTTGATTGGTCTAACAGTCCCCGCGGGAGAACACGATCTGGTCGTCAAAGATATGGTCTTCCCGCTCGGGTGGGAACGGCCGTTTGAGCCGGTTTTGGATGGAGTGAGAAGTCCTT
>JAGXLK010000511.1 GCA_018334735.1 Planctomycetota bacterium
ATTCAGAAAACGGGTTTATTCGGTTTTTTTGAGTTCATCGAGCAGCAATTGCCGCAGCCTATCGAGCGTAACGGGGTGCGGTTCCACCGGTATTTTCATGAAATCGGAAAATCCCAGCAATAATTCGGGGTCTTCCTGAATCAGTTCGTCATAATAGCCGTAAGCGTCGAGAATAATCGCTTTGCTGTTCTGAGGAAACGTTTCGTTCGCCAGCCCTGCGTCCCAGTCTTTGAAAATAAATTTCCAGTTCGCAACCCAACCAGGCGTAAGCCAGTAAATTTTGTCCTCGCCCGCGATCGATTCGCGCTCTTCGGCGTCCGCCATCATATCGATACAGTTGGAAGCCTTCAGACGGGTGACCTGCGGCCCGTGCTCTTTGATAAGCGTTCTGAGGTCGCGCGAGGGATTACTCAGATCAACGAAACATTTTCCTCCGTAGGCCACAATCACTTTATCAGACGTTTCTTTCGCCTTCTCCAGCTGTTTGTGCAACTGTTCTTCCAGCTTCCGAGGCCATTCATGCAGACCGGGTGCCGTGAAATAAATGTGATCGGGGTCGAGAAAACCTTCCTCTTCCAGAATATGCATTTCCTGCCGTAAAGTGCCGCAAGAAACGACGCACGAGCCGGCGAAACTTTCCTCTGGCATCACTCCAATTCCTCACGCAAGAGATTCCGCTAAATTGCGGAAAGTTTTGGTGCTTGACATCAATTCGTGAGGTATTATAATGTTCAATAGGTTGAACATCAAGTCGCGAACCGGGGTCAGAAAAATCAAAAATCACCTCCCCCGGGAGATATTCGCGGCCGACAATTGTTGAATGCAGGACTCTCAGGAGTAGATTCCGATGCCGTTTGTAACGTTTGAACCTTCCGGAGCCAGTATAGAGGTCGAGTCGGGCACCAGTCTCCTCGATGCGGCAAGAGAAGCCGGTGTGCGAATTCGCAACGATTGCGGAGGACAGGGTGTCTGCCGACGGTGTGTGGTCCGCGTGGATCAAGGCCAGGTGCATAGTTCGGGATCGACCGAGGACCTGGCGGAAAATGAAACGCTCGCCTGCCGCACCCTCGTGTTCGAGTCGGACGTCACCGTGCACGTGCCGGAGTCAAGTCGAGAAGTCCGGGAAGATGTAACGATCTCAAAGGGCGAACCCTCCCCTGTATCGCATGATCCTGAAAAGAGCCCTGTACGAAGATTCGATCTATCGCTCAGCAAACCCACCCTCGAAGACCATCTCCCCGATACGGAACGTCTGGTTCGGGCCCTGGAAGCTCAGGAAAAGGCAAACTACTCTTTTGCTCCCGGTCTCCTTCGCGTGCTTCCATTGCGCCTCAGAGACGCTGATTGGGAGCCCCGGGTCACTGTTGCTCGGGGACCGTGCGGCTATGAGGTCCTGGACGTTGAAGCCCGTGAGAGTTCCTGGCCCGCCGTCCTGGCTGTTGATATCGGGACGACCTCGTTGAAAGCGTCGTTGATAGCCCCGGGACCGCGCTGGAACGCATCGTGCTACAACAGCCAGATCGTTTACGGGCCCGATGTTATTTCACGCATAATTCATACCCAGCGGAACGACGGTGGGCTGAAGCAACTTCAAAGGCTTGTCATCGGCGATATCAACCGATTGCTCACGGCTCTTCTGAAAAAAGCTGACGTTGATCGTCGGGAAGTGCTCTCGGTTGTCGCCAGCGGGAACACCACAATGACGCATCTGCTTCTGGGCATGGAACCGGCCTGGATTCGGCGGGAACCGTATGTCGGCTGCAGTTACCGTTTGCCACCCATGCGGGCCGCCGAACTGGGTCTGCATATTCATCCAGACGGGCTGTTGTATTGTCTGCCATCGGTGAGTTCTTACGTCGGCGGAGACATCACCGCCGGCGTGATCGCCACAAAACTCTACCAGGCCCCGGCCCCGCGTATGTTGATTGACCTCGGGACAAACGGCGAGATTGTCATTGGGAGTCAGGACTTCATGGTTTGCTGCAGCGCGTCCGCCGGACCGGCTTTTGAAGGCGAATCCGGCGCTTCGGGAAGCCGCGCCAAACCGGGCGCCATTGAATCCGTGCAGTGGCATGATGGCTTGCAGGTCAACACGATAGGTGGCGAATCCCCGGCCGGGATCTGCGGGAGCGGTTACATAGATCTTCTGGCGGAGTTGGCTGGACATCAGATTATAAACCGATCGGGCAAACTTCAGCCCGGGGCATCGCATCGTGTTCTCGGCAACAGTGTGGACCAGATGGCATATATGGTTGTAGAAGCCGACGAAAGCGCGACCGGGAACGACATTGTGCTCACTCAGGCAGATATTGACAATCTCGTGCGGGCGAAAGGTGCCATTTACGCCGCGGCAAGCGTCCTGCTCTCAAGCCTCGGAATGGAATGGAAGGATCTCGATGAAATCATGCTTGCGGGCGGTTTTGGAGATAAAATAAACAAAGAGAACGCCGTCCGCATCGGATTGCTGCCGGATATTCCCCGGGAGAAGATCCACTTTGTGGGTAACACTTCTTTGCGCGGGACAACTCTGGTGGCGGGCGATGCTGATCTGTTTGCCCGTTCCGGTTCCATTGCACGTGCCATGACATATTTTGAGCTATCGACGCATCCGGATTATATGGACAATTTTGTGGCCTCGTGTTTTCTGCCGCACACACACGCGGATGAGTTTCCCTCGGTGGATCTGGAAAGAGTCGCCAAACATCGAGTTTGATTTACCCCGAAGAGAAAGTCCTGCAGATGGCCAATATTCTTTACGTGGAAGACAAGTCCAAAGAAATCGAGGAACTGTCCGGAACTCTGCAGGAAAACGGATACTCTGTTGAGCGTACGGAATGTGCCGAGCGGGCGATGTTATAGCCGAACATTGAAAGACTTATTTCTGGAAACCAGCACGATGAAAACTGCAAAAGGCGAGACGGAAACGACGGATATGACCAAACCGGACCCGTTACAGAACAATCTTGCAAAATTAAAGCAAAAGGTTTCGGTACTGCTTGAAAAAGCCAAAATGACCAGAGAGCGGATCGAAAAGATCAGCGATTCCTCTGATACTGAGACGGTGCCCCGCCGTGCGGTGGTTGAACGATCGAGATGTACGGCGTGTGGTATCTGCCGGGAAAACTGCCCCCATAATGCCATTCGGATCACTTATATCGCTCAAATTGATACCGACAAATGTACCGGATGCGGTACGTGTGTTGACGTTTGCCCCCGCGGAGCCATTCGATTGGCTGCTACCGATGAAGACAGTGCAAAAATAGCGGAGATCTAACGCAATGTTTGAATGGATAGAAGGTACGGATCACCTTGATTCGATTAAGCAAGATGGTGAAGATTTCTTTCTGCTGGCTTTTGTTGGCGAATTCTCCGATGCTGCCCAACGGGCCATCGACGAACTGAAAACGTTCGCCGGA
>JAGXLK010000512.1 GCA_018334735.1 Planctomycetota bacterium
TGAAAAAACGGGGTTCTACTGGGACTACAGTTTTGATGTCACAACGACGATGGGAGTCGGCGCAAAATGGGAAATGGGTGATCCTGGGATTGTCACACCATATGCGAACCCTTCGCCTATGCCTGTTGGTAGGTATTCGCCGACGGGGACGTTTTATTATCCAACCCGAAAGGGGAAGCCCAGCGGGTTCGGATTGGGCTTGGGAGTTGGCCTTGGGCTCCCAGCAGGAGGAGTAATTTACAACCCCGAATTGGAACCATTCCATGAGAAAAACCAGCTGTATTAAGGCGCAGAGAGTTCAATGTGTTTGTGTTCATTAAGAGAAGCAGCGTTTTGAGTGCTCATGTCGACATCAGCCGTTCGCCTCGCCTGTCGGCAATACCAAGTCTCCGAGGGGCAACACGGTTGGTCATACGCGGGAGTGAGGGATGCGGAGGTGTAGTTTGAGTGGAAACATGTCTTTACAGATCGTATCACCGTTGTCTGTCAAAGAAGTAATGCGTCGGTTAGATCAAATGACTACAGCCTTTCCATCAAAATCTCTGTCGCTTCGCTGGGACTCATCCGCACCTTTGATTGGGCGCGTAAAAGAGGAACGCCTTTTTCTCGGCAAAAATGGCTTCACATTTGGGTGCGGACCAGTATTTCGAGGGGCCATTTCAGACCATCCGGGGGGGAGCATAATCAGGGGAAGGTTTATTCGGTGGAACCCCGTTCTCAAGGTACTGTCGGGCATCTGGGTTTTGGGCCTTGGGCTAGGAGCGCTGCAGATGTTCGTCAATGGCGGTACCATATGGGAGTGGGTTGGAATTTTTGGTTTGTTGTGTGCGTTAAAGGGTCTGCACTGCCTTTTCAGGCAAATGGGGAAAGGACACAAGAAATTCATAAGCGAACGCTTACATGAAGTCGCAGATTCCCCACTTGGGGTCGATAACGTTGAGGTGGTTCACCCCAGTCCAGAGGAGTAGGAATCCGCCCAACATGATTGAAAAGCTTTTCACATGGGTTCTGTTTGGAATGGGGATAGTGTTTTCATTGCTCGATTTGGTATGGGTTTTTGGAGGGACTGTTGTTCATTTGGGACCAATTTTGATGCTGGTGCTATTTCTGGTTTACCGCCAGCGGTGCGCTTGCTCCGAGAGCAGTTCTAATTCGGAACCGGGGGTCGGACCATAGTGCGCCGTGGAAAGGCGCAGAACTTCAGCAGGAGAAAAGACCTGCCCGGCAGGTTGTTGCTCCAACCGGTAGTGATCAGAGCCGTTTGTGGAGGTAACGAAGCGACGGAAGCACTTCGATAAAGGATCACAAGGTGATTCAGCGAGATCGCAGGTCCAATGCGTATGAACGCCAAGAAGGCCTCGAAAACCCCAATGTGGAGGTCGATCCGCAGGGGCGTGACAAAGTGGAGCGAAATGGTCGAATCATTTACTGGATAACGCATAAGAGAGGTAAAAAACGCTCAAGCCAGTTTACAATAGGTGTAGTTTCTGAGGACGAAGAATGGGTGGAAGTGGATCAACTTTTTGGTGGCGGATGCGTTCGTATCGAAGAATTGAAACAGATCGCAGGGGCACGGCTGAGGCTGACGGGGTTGCGGTGTGATAACAGGATGTGCGAGTATAGAAAGGTTACGCAATTGGTCGAATTGGCTCGCCAGGAGGTTGCCGAAGCTAAACTTTCGACAAGGGATGCGTGGCTTGTCGGGTTTTACCGAGGGCAGCAAAAAGGGATTTTAAGGATATTACCTCATGCCGAGGGAGCCGTTACGATCCAGCACTTAGAATTTTCCTACAGATTTGATACTCGCAGGGGTCTCATCGAGGGAGAGTGGTTGCACGCCGACTATGCTTTAGATCCCCTGACACTGTACGGAGGATCAGTCACGGTGGGGGTAGGGGAGTCTGGAACGATAACTCCCTATGTGGCCGCACCTATTCCGGGACATAGTAGACATGGTCCAGTTACTTTTTCCTATCCTCTACGTCGGGGAAAGCCGGTCGGAGCTGATGTCAGTTTCGGCCGTGGAATCGGCAGCCCAATCGGTGTCAAATGGAGCCCAAGGTTTAAAAAGCTGGGTGCCGAGCATGACGAATTATGGTGAATACGGGCAGTTTCACCATTCTCCCGCGAGCGGAAAGAAGAGGTAAAAGTTGAGAGGAAAGGCCCTATGAAGGTTGAAAACGTCTGGACGATTGGCTTTGTGGCTGCGTCAATTGCTCTGTCACTTTTTGATATTTGGGTAGGATGGCTCGGCACCGTTTGGCATGTAGGTCCACTCTTGCTTATGATTGTCTTTTTGATATATCGCAAGCACTATGTGCTAAAAGAGGCGGAGAAAGACCGTGAAGAAAATCTTGAAGCTTGACATTGCAGCGGAAACCACGTGCTCAGTTCTGAAAAAATGTTTGGGCAGGGAAGATACGCAGTGGTTACATGAGCGTTTTTGCAAGGGCTTGTGGCTATGGATCCCGTCGGATTACAATCTGAAACGTCTGAGCCGGCGCATACAGTTTAGGAGCGAAAATGTGTTTGTGCTCGAATCCACTTTTTCTCTTGATCGGCTTATCGGGGATATTTCGGGAAATGAATCACGGTCTTGCATCAAAATAACTTCAGAAGAGACCAGTTTAATGAAGGCTATCAAGTGGTTTCCTTCTATTTTTCTTTTGTTGATATTTGCATTAACTGTTTTTGCAAGTGAAGGACCGGCTCCCCTACATGTCTTCGTGGTATTGGGACTGTTTGCCTGCGCGGTATATGGCAACTATCGATACTGGCAAGGGCGGGTTGAAAAAGCTGAGCAGTATTCCTTCGTTTTTCTCAAGTCAGTATTGGACGAGCACATTCAAGACGTTCAGGAAGACGTCTAACCTGACTTTGCGACTTAACGTTGTAGAGGTAAAGCGGGTCGTATCGTAGCAAAAGCTATTGTCCTCAGATAAGATCGATAAGGGGGACGTACCATCGCATGTCGCTGCAGATCGATAAGGGGGACGTACCATCGCATGTCGCTGCAAAATAGCAGGATACGACAATAGACACCCTCTCAGAGGGCCTTACATGCGATTTTCGGGGGGTGTTTTCGGATTTTAATCGGTCCGGGGGATGCCGACCAAAAAGTTGGCGGTGGGTATTTTTTGACTTTTCGCAATCTTGGGGTTAGGCTGTGGGTGGTTTCCGGGCATAATTGATAAACTGCTCGCGGGGAAAAACAAGGTGGGATTCGCAGATGATCCAAACCACAAATACGGGCCAGCGGCGCGTGACCGATCAGAACGGCACGAGGATTGTCAACACCTACGACGAGCTGAACCGGCTGGTGCGAAGGGATATCCAGCGCGCGGCGGGCGTGGCGGGCACGACCCTTGAGCTGTATCGCTACGACGCGCTGGGCCGTTTGAGGGCGGATTTT
>JAGXLK010000513.1 GCA_018334735.1 Planctomycetota bacterium
ACGCTAAACGCATATGAAAGAGAAAGTCAAGGCGCACTCTCCCTGTTCCCTCAGAAGCCTTTTTTTGTGACTTTCGAGGGGCTCGTTACGACTATTGGCAGCGTCACTCGAATAAACCATGATTCCTTTATCCGCGATGTTACTCAGCTCGGCAAAGGCTTACCAGCCTGACTTGAGGAACCAAGCTGCGCCTGGGGCTTAGTTCATCTGCCAGTCACATAATGTGAGGCTTACCTCAGATCCTCCTGCATAGCCAGCTCTGAGGCGGCCTATGGTCCCAATTGGGCGTGGATGCCGGGGGCCTAACCACATACTGAGATTGCCTCCAGGTGGCTTGCTGGAAGCGATCTATCGTTTAGCATGAGGCTCTCCCGGCGCCCAAGTCCGCCTTCGGCCTTCCGGGCGCTGAGGGTGATGGCAAAAAGGAATCTATTCGATCTCCGCCACCCTGCTGGAAGCGTCAGCGAACTTTAGCCCATTTGATCGTCGTATTCTGTTCCATCTCGCCACATCGCCCACATCACAGCCAATATCTTTCTCTGCACTGTGAGCCGCGCGTGCGTTTTATCCTTCGTCTTTTTAAATGTGCTGCGGTAGGCCCGCTGGAATTTGTTGCTCTTTTTGGTGCTGACCGCGCTGGCATAGGCCTTAAATGACAGATCTTTTAGCTTACCAACGCCGTTGTAATCCAATCGTTTGTGACCCAGCGGTTTGCCGTCGCTGCTGCGCTCTGTTATGCCCAGTTTGCAGTAGCGCCACAGCTTTTTGACCGTGGAAAAACGGTGCGGGGTCTGGATGTAGGCCACAAAACGACACGCCAGCTTCAACGCTATCCCCGGCACAGCCTGCAGCCGCTCGATCACCGGGTAGTTTGAAGATTGGGCTCGCATCAGTTTGAGAGCTTTACTGCGAATCTGTTCCGTAGAATCCAGAAGATCATAAAGATGGCGGATTGCCTGGCGACGCGTCGGATCCTCCACCGCCTCCAGGGCCAGCCGGCGCCCCTCTTCTCCGTATGGGGCAGTTCCGGTGGCATGGATACCCTCCAGCAGCAGCCGTGATTTGATCCGTTGTTTCAGGGCTGAGGTCTGCTCTGTAAGTTGCTCGTAGTGCTGCACGGTGCGTTTGAAAAGCAAAAGATCCTTGCAGTCTGGATAATAGACCTCATGAAGGACATCCAGCCTCAAAAGATCAGCTAACTTCCCCGCATCACGCTTATCACTTTTAAGGGCGTCTTTGGCTATCCAGCTGTTTGTTTTCGGGTGGCTAACCACGACCTTTTTAACCCGCGGCACCCGATCCAGAAGAATAGTGCGAATCCACGCCGCCAGTTCTGTGCTCTCCAGATGCACATGCAATGATTGACCCAGCGACTCAAACTCAGAGACCAAGTTCTGCTCTGAGGTCCCGAACTGCTTTGTCGCTTTCGTAACACCTGTTTGCGTTTTAGCAACCAGGTAACATACGCTCGACCCGACATCCAATCCACAATACAATGTAGACATTGGACACCTCCTGTGCGGTAAAGTAAAAGAAGTTTTGTTTCTGTATTTTAACAAGGAGGTGTCCTTTTTGATTCGACAGCTTTGCAGATCAAGAACTTTTCGGCGCCTCGCACATTTCTGTGCTTCGAGGCAGGGGAACTTATCGACTCCAGTTCTGCCCCGACTTTCATTTATACCACATACGAAGCGGTCCACTACAAGCACCTCTCAGTGAATTGCACGGTCGGAGAGTTATTGCGGGCTTCGAAGTCATCGTCAGGCTCGTAGTGAGCTCCTTTAGGGGCTGTTGTGGACTCCGAAAGAGTACCTCAGAGTATAGCGCCGTCAGCCGCCGGAGTTCGGGGTTCTGGGACGAAAAATAGAACGCGTCCCGAAACGATGGCACTGACAAATTAAAAGCGGCGCTATCGCGCGCGCACTCCAAAGATGGCGCTCCGCGCCATCGGGTTTCACACAGGAGATGATTCTTTTGCATCCCCCGGCAGCGAACATCTTCCGCAACCCCGGGATCTCGGCGGCATCGGCCCGTGCGACGTTCTGCACCCCGTCGATGCGGACGAGGACGTCCGCGTGGTTCACCGGATACTTACCGGATGCTTTCATTTGGGGGTTCCTGGGGGGAAAATCGGCGTGCCGGGGTCCCACACAGTCCTGAGCGCCGCTGAGAACACGTTTTTTGGGTAAAGTGTTCCTGCCTCCCGTTAAACCCCGGCTCTAAAAAAAACTCCAATCAACGCAACTGGCTTCTTTCCAGATCGTCCCCAACGTCCGTTTCCGTAATTTATCCAAATTATAATGGAACTTTTGCTTGGCGTCCCCGTCGTATACAATGATGCGCGTCTGAATCGCGGGCTGTTTGGACTTCGGTGCCCTGGCAATAACAAAGGAGATAGAATCAATGCGAGCCGGTAAATGGATGTTCGCACTCGCCGCAGCTGCCATTGTCTGCCTCTTCGTTCTTTCCGTGACCGCCCAAAACGTCGACCCCGGCAAACGGGTCAAGGAAGCGGACACCCTCTTTGAAAAGAAGAATTACAAAGAAGCGGCCGCAGAATACGAAAAAGCGATCGAAGCTGGTGCGCCGGGTGAAGATTTGCCCCACATCTATCGGCAATTGGTCAGCTCCCATTTGCGCCTGCGGCTTTTCGACGAAGCGCTCGAAGACGCCGAGGAATACATCAAAAACACCAAAGGCACGTTCCGGGAGGCCCGCGCCGAACGTTTTTGCGGGAACCTCTATCTTCGCATCCCCCACTGGGGCACCCGTGCCGGCGGCGAATTCCACCGCGCGCAACACAAGCAAGGGATACGGCTCCGCAGCTGGCAGTATGATAAAAAACACTCCGTCAAACACCTGGAACGTGCTCGAAAGATCTACAAGCAATACGACCAGAAAAAGGCAAAAGTGCCGAAAGATGTTCGGGAAAACTGGCACAACGAAAGGATTGAATGCATATTCGACCTCACGGGAGCGGTCACCCGATTCTCAATCTATTCTAACAGCTGGTATTACTGGTACAACTACTGGGGAGAGCGCGACGAATTTCGCGCAAAGACCGCCGGGGAAGAGGATTTCGACGAATACCACAGCCACTGGCAACTCCGCCGAAAAAGACCAATCGGACTCCGTGTTGATAAAGAGGGGAACCCCATTTTCCCGAGCCGGCCGAAAGATTTCGGGCAGGATCTGAGCGATGACGAGAAGATTCTCTACCTCCTCCACGAAATCCGCCAGCTCGACGAGACTGAAAATTCCGGTTACGCCGCCCTCAGTTATTACCGACAGGCCATGCTCGCCCGCGCCCGTTTCGGTATGGATCGGCTCAATCGCTATGGGTCGTTGTATTACGCCGGCGGGAAGCGACCCCTTCAAGAAGAACTCAAGGATTACAACCCCTGGGAAC
>JAGXLK010000514.1 GCA_018334735.1 Planctomycetota bacterium
GGGGACTGGATCAAGCCCGTGTTCCAGAAGAATGTTCGTTCTTTCGACGCCCCTTCGAACATCCCAGTAAAAATATTGCTGTCGGCGGGGGATCAGAACAGGGTCCATACTGGAATAAACGAAAGCGCGGGCCTGACCGGAAATAAAGACCCGTTCGTAAGGTCGGTATTTCATCTGTCTGAGAAGCAGCTGGGGCGATGCTGTCTCTTTTCGGTAAGGTTGGCCCGCCGCCACATACATATCTTCCAATCCTTCGGTGAATCCCGGGGGCAGAACGCCCTCAGTTTCCAGCTGCTTCAGCGCATCGGGATAAGCTCCATACTGGCGGGCGTAGCGGAGGAGCTCCATACGCACAACCACCATCTTTTGCAGCTCCGGCTCGCCGCTCTTAGCGCGAATGCAAAGGACGCCTACAATTCCCGCAAGACAGGCGGAAAGCAGACAAATACCCACTAACAAAGCAGTTCTTTTGTTCATTTTCACGCAAACCAAAGCCGGTGGTATTAGCGACCCAAAGACTGACTCATTATCGTCCGAATACATCGCCGGGATTCATCTCCCGTCTGGTCCACTTATCTTCCGCTGCTGCGTATCAGGTCCGTTCATCTACAAGCCAAAAGACTGGAATCCGTTCTCGGACTGACCCTCGGGAGTTATTTACCAGGCTGTAGATAATTTCTCCGAGGCTTCTCCTCGGCAACCAACACGCGAGACCACGAAGAATACGGCGGGCAATAAAGGACTTTAAGGACTTCCTCCCCTTCAAATATTACAATCAGACCCATGGTTTTTGTCCTGAAATTCTCCCCGAGTATCCAGACAAGAACGTGATCCCAGGGATAGAGATGCCAATACCCGAGTGCTTCCTTGTCTCTCAGCCGTCCGGGAATTTTCTCGGATAAATCGGGTGGGCCTAACACCTCTCTGACTTCAGCCCTGGTCATCTCTGCCATATCATCGCTTACCTTGCCCACGGTTTTTCTACGCCAGAGACACCCGTCTAAAAAAGAAAGTCCCAAAAATGAAAAGAAAGCGATGGTGCACATAAGAACAACCACAGTGCGCTTAGAAAATGTTCTGTCTTCGCTTGTTTTCACTTCTCGTCCGGCCTTTCCTCACATTCCAGTTGATACCTAATTGCCCTCATTTCATTAGATCCGGCAAACAGAGTGGATTCTTGTCGTAAAATATTTTCAGCCTGAGGTCCTCTCCTTTACGGCGACTCGCTCTAAGGATATGGAATAGTCTCAGAGAGGTCAGCATTCACTGGCCCAGAGCAAAAGACAGAAGTCTTCGATAATGCCACAGCCTATGGCTCCGCACCACTGTCAGTCCAAAAACTCTCCATTCGACTGAAACAAGCAAGCAAAAGTAGTGACCGCACGTGTTTCTTTTTGCCTTAATTCCACGTCCTCCTTGACACCATATTAGCCCGAAGTGACTTATCTAAGTTTTAATTTTGGTTGGACCGGATATCCAAAAATATTTTTTTACTCACGTCCCTCCCTTCGGATACCTTGTACAACTTCTCCATTCCTGCTCTATATCGCGCAGCTCATCTTTACGCAGATGCTCTGCCCAACCATGTCGTATATGCGGCGCTAAGCCTTTGCGAAAAATGTATTTCACTTTATGATCGTCCACGTACTTTTGGCAACGCTCTCCGACTTCTTCTGAACTCAAAGGATCTCTTACATTAACTCCGCCCCCCTCAAGAGCGGACCAACCGCGCTGCACTCTGACTTTAGTATATTTCTGTTTTAGTTCAAGAACAACCGACGTATATCGACCTTTCAACCATCGGCCTTCCGCCGTGTAATGGCCTTTTTGCCACCTGTATCGAACCTTTTTCTTAATATATTTCTTTTCCCGGCTCCACAAGCAGAGGTACACGCAAAGATTACCCCGCCCTGTGACGACTGCGCGGTCAAGACGGTATTGCCACCTTTGCCAAGCAGAGGATTTATGCCATCGGCTCTCCATTTCTCTTTTCTTGGCTTCCGGCGAATATATATTTTTCCATTCTCTGTGCGCCTGATTTAGTATTTCACGAGCAATAAATTTCGCTTTGTCTTCTTCAGGAAGCACCGTTTCATGGCTTGCAAACGCCCTCCAATAGCCCGGAAGAAGCATCTTACATTTCCTGTACGTCCAGTCCTTCTGTCGATCTGTTTCAAAGATCTGTTCGCTCAAAAGATTTTTTAGCGCTTTTTCTGTTTGAGTTCGAGTCGGCCAAAGCCCATTGGCATCAAGAAAGCTGACAGGATTGGTGAGTACGAACACGTAACCAGCCTTGTTAGCAGGATCCCTCTGCAAAAACCGCCCCAACTCCCCGCTCATCATCCGGTGGCGGAAATAGTACAGCTTCGACTCCTGATCATATCGGCGTCCCTGGAAGAGATAGCGATTGCCGACTCTTGAGGCAGGCACGGGCATGCCGTTTTTGTTCAACACGCTCGGCTCGCCGTAGGCGGTGTAGGCGTAACGCTCGATGATTTTGCCCTTTTTATCGGTTAACGCTCTCACGTTGTAAATGGTGTCCTGATGGTAATAGGCCGTCTTCCCGCCGGTCTCTATTGTAACATATTCATCGATATAGAGGCCATGGGTATATTCGGCCAGGATGTTGCCGTCGCCATCCCGCTCCTCCAATATTTTCCAGCCGTCGTAGACGAAAATAATCGTGCTCGGCGGGCTGTTTCCCGGACCGGGCAATGCCTTCGTGCGTCTTCGGCTGGAGGCGTCGTAGGTGTACTCCGCCACGGTATCGCCGCTGCTTTTCTCCCGGATCTCGGTCAGGAGGTTGCGGTAGTTGTAAATGTACATTTGGTTGTCGTCATCGCTCAGGTTTCCGGCCGGATCGTAAGTTAATGTCCGCTCACTGCCATTTTTACGGATTCCGGTCAGTTCGTTCACCTCGTTGTGACGACGTTTCTCGGTGGTCGTGTCGTAGGCGGTCTGCTCCCAGTTCCCCAAAAGGTCCAGATCCCAGCTCTGCCGCTCACGAAGTCGCCCCCCGGGCCGGCCCCGACGTTTCCAATCGGTCAGACGGTAGATTTTGTCGTAGCCGTATTTTTTGCTCAGCTCCGGCAGCACCTTATCCTCCGCCGTCAGTTTGTTGCCCTCGTTGTCGTAGGTATGCTCAAAAGAAGTAACCCGAGCGTGGAAACTCGTCGCTTCCTTTTTTGTGGTCCAGCCGCGGGTGTTGTGCTCGTAGGTGGTGCGGGCGCCGTTGCCGAGACGTTTCTCCTCCACAAGTCCCCGCGCGCTGTAGCTCCATCCGGCCAGGAAAGTGCCGTTGTCCTTGATCTCCTCCAGACGGTTCAGCCGGTCGTAGTGGTAGGTGAGCATCCTGCCGCCCGGATACTGAAGGTCCGTGCGGTTGCCGGCCTGATCGTATTTCGAC
>JAGXLK010000515.1 GCA_018334735.1 Planctomycetota bacterium
CAGTAGCGCCAGCCTCGCCAACCCCTGCAACAAAAACGACGGACCCATCTGCGATTCGTACCACTCTATCCCATCGGCGCCACGCGGAAGTCCCTCATCAAAATAGATCTCGCATATCTCATCCGCCAGCTCCAATCCAGCCTCTAGCCATCTGTCGTCGCCTTCGATATCGTAAAGGTCCGCAAAAAGACCGATTGCGAGGCCGGGATCGGCCGCGATGACCTCGCGTCCCTCCGGAAAAGGTTCGCGTCCGTACCACTTGGCCACCGCCACCACCCAACTGAGCAATCTCTTGTCGCCAAGCAGCCGGTACATGCACAGACACGCCAAAGCGGGACGCGCCGCGGCCCCGCAGGCACCGTATTTCCCACCGTAGCTGCTCCCCCACAATACGTGCGGCACGATGCGTCCGCGCCGCGGCGGGAATTCAATCTCGCCCTGGGCCGGGCGGCAATTCCCCACAAAAACCCCATAATCCAGATTGTGCGGGGCCTGGAGAAAACTATCAACATAGGAAATGGCCCGTTCCCTGAGCATATCCGTAAGCTCGTCCTCATTCTCTTCCAACAATTCGGATACCTCAAGGAGACTTGCGGCATGGGCAAGGGTCTGAACCGGGGAAATCTCTTCCTGCCGCTCACCGCCCCGCCAGAGAGGCATCAGCCCGCGTGCGGTACGCGATTCCCACCAATGATCGGACATCTTCCGAATCTGACGCAGATGTTCAGGATTCGGTTCGAACAAATACGCGCACGCCCAATCAAAAATGTAATGTCCTCCATGCCGGGGAAACCGCGATCCGCCCCGGGGACCCGAACCCGGATCCATCCTCCGGGTATCCATGATCGGCGCGTGACGATTCGCTTTCGGCAGATCCGGATCGCACCAGTGATAATCCAGACCGGCGGCAAAACTCTGAACACACTCGGGATTCAACTCGTTCAACTTACTCCAGAGCCACTCCGGCACCTGACGCAGGTGATCGTGGGTCGGTCGATCGTGTTCGGGCCGGTTATTGCGATACGCATTCCCCACGCGGTCTTCCAGCAGGTGCCAGAATGAATGTTCTCCCCAGGGAAAAAGTCCCGTGACGGTATCGGTGCAATGCGTGGCAAACCGCTCAATGCACCGGTCCGCAGCCTCGGTGTAATCAGGACGTTTTTGGCTTTCCGCAAGTGCGTAAAGGGTTTGAAGAAGCGGTTCGTCGTGGATCAGATTCGATCCCGGATGAGACCGATCACAATCTCTCTGGCCGAAGACGGAGTCGGGCAAATCGGATGGCATTTCTCCGCTTTGAAAATCAATAATCGACGGGAACAATCCGTCGTGGGGCCGAGCCTTTTCGATCAGAAACTCAAGCGCGCGTTGGACATAGTCGAGGATTTCATCGGGTTTCATGTTGCCTCCGGGATAACTTTATTCTTCTTTGAAGGGCGGGCGCGCGGGCGCGTTCTTCTCGCAGACTTCTTTGAACTCTTCCCAATCCACGCATCCGAACTGAACCAGACGACTCGGCTGGTAGCGGTGTCGGCGCCGCAGTTTTCCGTCGTCGGACATTTCCAGGGTGGCGCGATATTCATTCACCCTGTCGAAAAGCCGTTCCGTCAGTTCCCGGCGCACATCTTCGTAATCCGGATCGCCCCAGCGGTTCACCATTTCACCGGAATCGTCCTGGTGATCGTAAAGTTCACCGCCAATTTCGTGGCTGTAGTAGACCAACCGGTAGCGGTCGGTGCGGAGCGCGTTAATGCGGCTGACGGGGCCGCCCCAGCTCCACTCGCAGAGCGCTTCGCTTTTACCGCCCCCTTCGTCCCGCAACACCGGCACCAGCGATTCGCCTTCGACCGCATCGGGAGTATTCAGTCCTGCCAGCTCACAGAGTGTCGGGTACATGTCAATCGATTCGATGATCCCCTCCCTCCGTTCGCCTGTCGGGCCGTCCGGCATTCGCAGCAAAAACGGTATCCGGTGGATGCTTTCGTATATGCCGAAATTCTTGTGGAAAAGACCGTGTTCCCCGGCGAAATCGCCGTGATCGGCCGTGAAAACGACGATTGTGTTGTCGTATTCTCCGTTCTCCCGCAACCAGTCCAGCACTCGCCCGATCTCCATATCGATGCAGTAGATCAGCGCATAGTAACTCGCCAGCACCCGCCGGAGCGGACCCGGGTTCGAATCCGCCAGCGGGTAGCCGCATCCTCCTTCGAGGGCTTTCTGCATGAATTCGGGTTTCGTAGCAAAACCGCGTTCGAACCAATCCGCCGCGCTGGCGGGCAGTTCAATCTCGTTGGGATCGTAGAGGCCAAAATGTTCGGGAGCCGGTCGGATTGGACCGTGGGGACGCTGGAAACTCATATGGATAAAAAACGGTCGATCGTCGTCGCGCCCATCTTCGAGAAACTGGAGAGTCTGCTCTCCGGTGAAATGTTCGATGCTATGTTCATAGGGCAGATGACTTGGCTGGGATCCGTCGTCGGGACGTGGAGCGCCGGGACGCGCGGATCCTTCTTCGTACCACCCGGCCAGCCCTCGCTCGTCCAGGTACTGAAAATAATGACATGTCGTCGGATCCGACGGGAGGGCATCGATCAGATCGGTGTAACGTCGCCGCTCGAAACCTTCTTCTGACCACAGGCGCGGCATGTGGGCTTTCCCGACGAGCGCCGTGCGGTAACCGTTTCGGCGGAACAGGGCCGGCATCGCGTCGGGATTGTTTTCTGGATAAAGGGTGGTGTAATTCCCCTGAAGTCCGTGCGTGTGGAGATACTGTCCGCTCCAGAAACAGGCGCGGGACGGGGCGCATATGTGATTATTGGCATAGGCGCGCTCAAAACAGACGCCTTCATCGGCAAGACGATCCAGATTGGGTGTGCGGCACTGGGAACCGAGGAAACTCATGCAGTTCGCGTTGAACTGATCGGTCATTATCCACAAAACGTTTGGGGGCGACATTGAAGGATTCCTCCGGAGCATCGGGAAAAACAAAGGGCAAATAATGCTTTTTCAGGGTTCAATCCGGCAACAACTCGATGCGGACAGGGTCCCCGGGACCATGTTTTTTCAATCCCTCCGGTTTCTGGACAGTGCCAATGGGATTTACCGGCGAGGCAGGGACGATCTCCTCCTCTGATTGACTCATCGGCGTTTTGCCGTAGAAAATGCAGAACGCCTCGCCCTGCGGCCAGTAAGCAAGATCTCCGACGCTTACGGTCTCCACAACGTTCTCCGCTTGCATGTGCACGGGGATGGGGAAATAGATTTCGTCACCCCATGTGTTCGCCGCAGCTTCGATAGGAAGCGCTTTCAGAATCTTGCGTACGGTATCGGGGGCGAGATCTTTATCGAGTTCTCCTTCGAACTTTTCTCCGCTGACCTCGATCAAAATCTTTGGCATTAATTCACCTCC
>JAGXLK010000516.1 GCA_018334735.1 Planctomycetota bacterium
CGGCAGACCCCGCTGAATCGCTACCGTGCAAGCAAGAGAGATTGACTTTGGAGCTGTTTATCCCAACCTGTAGGCCGAGCTGGACTCAATGAGTCGATGCCTATATGCTATTGTTACGCTGATTCGTAACGCGGTTCCCGTGGCTGAAAACAGAACGGAGGCAAAAATAATGCCTGAAAAAACCTACGGTATTGGAATGCTCGGATGTGGCTTCATCGGCAAAGTGCACGCGTACTCTCATCACGTAATGCCATATTACTATGAAGATGTGCCCTGGAATATGCGTTTCGTTGGCGTCTGCACGTCCCGGGATGAAACGGCCCGGAGCGCAAAAGAGGAAATCGGTTTTGAGTTTGGGACAACGGATCCGGAAGAGGTCATTAGACACCCCGATGTCGATGTCGTTCATATATGCACACCGAATTCACTGCACCTTGACGAACTGCTGTCCGCTATCGACGCCGGGAAGAACATCTACTGTGATAAGCCCGTGACGTCGAACTGGGAAGAGGCCAAAAAGGTCTTGAAGGTTTTGGAAAACTATAACGCGACGCATCAAATGACGTTTCACAACCGGTTTTTCCCGGCTACGCTCAGGGCAAAAATGCTCATGTCAGAAAACTTTGTGGGTGAGGTTACGTGTTTCCGGTGCGAGTATCTCCATTCGGGAAGCGTCGATCCGGATAAACCACTCGGCTGGAAACTGGATGCCTCGATGGGAGGAGGCGTGATTAATGATCTGGCAACACACGTGATCGATCTGATACGACACCTGATTGGTGACTTCACGGACGTTGCGTGTTCGACCCGGATCCTCCATGATACTCGTCCTTCCAGAAAAGCCCCCGACAAACGTGTCCCGGTTGAAGCCGAGGATCACGTTATCTTAACTCTGCATCAGGAAAACGGCGCGATCGGAACGATCGAAGCATCTAAGATCGCGACGGGAACGCAGGACGAATTGCGTTTTGAGATTCATGGCACAAAAGGGGCTCTGCGGTTCAACCTGATGGATCCCAACTGGCTGGAGATCTACAACCGGGACGATCCCGGCGAGCCCATCGGCGGGAAACGCGGCTGGAAAAAAGTCGAGTGCGTCCAGCGTTATCCGGAACCGGGCGGGAAATGGCCGGCCACAAAAGCTTCAATCGGATGGTTGCGGGGACACATCGCCAGTCTTTTCAATTTTATGAATTCCTTGCATCGTGGGGAGAAAGCGGAGCCAGGTCTGGAGGTCGGTGCGGAAATCCAGAGAATCGCCGCTGCTGCCAGAAGAGCGGACGAGTCCGGCCGCGTCGTACAAATCGGTGATATCCAATAACAGGAGTCCCTTACGTCCCTTCTGCCTCTTGCCGTTCCTCTTGCAACACCGACAGTGCCTCGGGCTGAAAATCGTCCGGCAGGTGGCGCGTAAGTTCTTTTTCATTGGCCGCAAAACGCGGATCAATTTCAACCTGTCCGGAAGACTTTTCGACGGGCGTCGTGTCGATTCCTGCATTTTTAAGCCACCGCAGCCATTCCTGGCGAAGCAGTTTGCGGCAACTCTCCGGACTGTCGGAGCCCTCAGCGTTTTTAACTGGAGCAAATTCGCGTTCCCGACGGGCTTCCACAAATGCACAATCGCTGACATGGGGCAGACAATCAAAGACGAACTTCTCGAACTTATAACATTCGCCCGGGCGGGCGTTGCCGTTTTCATCGAGATGTTCGTAATTCTTCCGGGCCACATGCCAGGGGAGGGCGTCGTTCCGCCTGCCTATCTCGAGCGCGAACTCTGTATCGATAATGTGGACGGCGATGCTGCCGAATTTATAAAGGAGTTCCCCATCCTTATCTGTCTGCTCGGCCAATTCATCCGGCAGATCGATGTATTCGATGATACCCGGTTGGTCGTTTTTCAGGACGGCGATCCCCAGGCCTTCCGACGGATCGCGTTTGGGGATGACTTTGCAGGAAAAATCCGCATGCCGTCGCAGATGATGTCCTACGTACCTCTCGTCAGCAACCGTCACGAGCGGATTGTCGACCTGGAAATAACTGACTAAATCGAAACCCCTTTTGAGGAGATCTTCGGCGAGGCCACTTTCCGACAGCGCTGAGAAGACCCCGCCGTGTCCGTCGGGCCCTACGAGCAATTTGCCTTTGTTTTTTAGCAGAAGTTGCCCGTCCTTACCCAGGATGGGATTGGTATTTTGGGAAAAGAAATGGACCGTATCTTTGCCCAGTCCAAAATAGTTTTTCGTTTCAAAGAAGTCTCTTGTCTGATCATCGTTTGTCGGACTGGTCATTACAAGCCAGGGGATGGGAGTGTCGTATCGGCGCCGAGCGGCAAGGACTTTGCCAGCCAAAACGTGGAAAAGGCTTTTTCCGGTGACAGGCATTATAGGGTAGGCGCCTTTGGGGCCATCATAGCCGAGCCGCGTTCCCTGGCCGCCTGCCACCACGAGCGCGGCCACACGCCCGGCTTCAAAAGCCTCATGGCCGAGGGCCGCAACATCCTCTTCTATCTTTTTTTCTTCAGCTGTTTGCGGCAACGTGTTGACCGGGGCCGGTTCGACCTCTTCAAAGCTAATCTCTTCTCCGGATCTGCCGATTTGTTGAGTAAGCCGTGAGACTTTGCCGAAATCGATGTTTTTCAGCTGGCTCAGCAGTTGCTGTTTTTGTTCCGATGACAGATCGTCAATCCATTTCAGGACATGGTCCTGCCCGGCGGAGCGGACTCTTTGGATGGTTTTTTGCTGTTTTTCAGAGGGTTTTTGGGACATGGGACCTCCGCTATCACAAGTTACAGGATTCTAGCCTGCATCTTACGGATGCAGGCTATGTAAAACGCCGCATGCCGTTTAAAAACATTGTAGCGTTCGCCTCGTTGCTGATCACTGATTTTAAGTTGTCAGATTTATGCGCCGTTTTTTTAGCTCGGATTTTTGGCTGAGAAGGGTTGTGAACGGTGTCGAATAAAGATTCTGCCCTGACTTGACAAAAAGGGCGTCCAATTATCCGTAAAATCCGGGCTAGTGTATCTGCTTCCCCCCGCGCACTCAATCAAATGCCCCGCCCGTGTGCCAGCCCGTCCGTGTCAACTCGTGTCCCTCCGGGTGCAACGTCCGTCAGTGCTTGACAGCTACGGCCTTCCCTCCGTAGCATACTGACCGCCCGCTGGATATTCCTCAGGACTTTTTAAAAGAAAAATTATGCTCGATATTAACCTTATACGAGAAAAACCCGATGATGTCAGGAAGGGCATGGAGAAAGTCGGCGCTGATCCCGAGCTGATCAATCGCATTCTGGCTTTGGACGAACAGTGGCGAGACTTAGTCTCCGAGAGTGAGGATCTTAAAGCGAAACGCAATCGTGACTCTGATAAGGTTCGGACGGCCAAAGATGACGACG
>JAGXLK010000517.1 GCA_018334735.1 Planctomycetota bacterium
GGGAACGAGAGCTCGGGGGTCAATTCCGATTTTGAGAAAGAAACGGTATCAATCGATTCATGTTTCGGTATTTTCATCGCGTGCCACCCGCCGCTGGAACAACCATCCAGGCGTTGCCGGGCACCAAACAGCCGCGCACCTGCTTCAATGGGCTCGTTATAGCGGCTATGCATGGCAGTCCCGGCGATACCCACCAGTATTCCCCCCTTTTCAACCCATCGGCGCACCGAATCGATATCTTCGCGCGAGAGATTGAAGCCCTGCATATACAAGACCTGGTACTGGTCGAGTTTATCTTCGGTAAGATCCTCCTCAATAATAACATGCACGGGGATATGAGCGTGCTGCAGGGCCAGAAATGTCAGCAAGCGATCGGTCTGAAAACCTCCGTAACTCCCGTTCCAAATCTCATGCGTGCGGTTGTAAAGCAACGCGACACGGCGCGGAACACGTTTCCCTTGGGCAATGATTTCATCGGCCGGTCCGAGCGCATGGGTGGCTCGCGCGAGTTGCTTGTAAACACCGGGATTCTCGCTCCAGAAATTAGATCCCTCGGCGCCGGCATATCGCGGTCCCCAGGAGTAAATATGCTGCAATTTTATCCCGTGAGCCAGCAGAGAGAACATCTTCCGACCACACCGACCGCAGGAGGAAACATTGTAGAACCCCGACGGCAGTTTCCCGTGCATGGCGGCACACTCAACCCATGCTCCGTAGTAACTCACGGTCTGAATACCAGCCATACCCCACGAACCGCCCGTAGCCCAATCTTCCCCCCAGGCCATTGTGGCCCCACCGAGGCGCGTCAGCGCAAACCAGTCGGAATGGTTCATGTGCCCGCCAAACATGGGCGGGTGAGGCGAGAAATTACAGTAGGTTTTAATATTCGGGAAAACCTCTTCGGCAACGCCGGTTAACGTCCGGTAAAACTCAGCGGTTATGCGAAACTTGAACAGATGACTGTGATAATACAAACGACGCTGGTAACGCCCGGCATTCTCAGGAAACGATGGCCGATAAGGAAGCTGTTCGACCTTCTCGACGCCGAAAAACGAAGCGTCTTTTCCTGTATCTTTGAGCACATTTTTGAGATGCCGGTGGAACAGAGCCCGGCAATCGGCGCAACGATTGATATGTGTGCTGCTGGTAATCGCACCGATCTCATCGCCCATTTTCAGCGTAAGTACCTGCTCCCGTCCGCCCTCATGATTCTTTTCGATTCGAGTAGCCCGCCGCTGGAAATTGCCCATGTAGGTAGAACCGATCATCGGATCGGTCGGGCAGTGGGTCCGAGCGTAAAACAACGCATCGTTGTAGTGCAAAACATGGTCGGGGTGGATGCCGTATTTCTCACGTATTTCCAGCGGGGCAGCAAACCAATTCAGGCCGAGCGTGGACAGCATCTTCGCCGCTTTTTCCCGTGCGGCAGGAGCTGGATGAAAACTCGTATAAAGCCTGATATGCCGGGGCGTCGGCCGATCCGCTCCCGGTCCCAGTGCCTCAATAGCCTCACGGGCCCACTTGTAATGCCGCTCGTGGACGTCCGCAGCGGTTTCGAGCCGTTCCAGATAGGACTGCGGTCGCATACCCCACGCGCCCGATTCGGCATTCGGTGAACTGAAAGGGGCTGAATAACCTTGACGATCAAGTGGTATCATGCAGGTCGCCACATGGCTGGCGATACCAGGACGAATCGTCCGCATCTCCGCCGCCGGATGTGTGAACCAGGCGAGCTGAACTTCAGCGACACCCGTCGGTACATTTTCGAACGAAATTCGGCTGGTAGCATACGGTCCGGGCGCCGTTACGGTCCCCGTTGCGTCAATCCACCGCGTCCACTCGCCCACACGAACCTTCCGCGAACCGGTTGCCGAAGTTAAAGGCCCGGCCACATGGTCCGGCTCGAAAGTTCTCAGAGATGCATACCATAGCGGTCGATCGTAGCCCGGCGGATAGTGCCGCCAGTGGTATGTCAATCGCTCTCCAACACCAGTCCCTTTAGTATCGCTTTCTGTTTCCACAACCCGAAAGCGGTAATAAGTGCGGTTCAAAGTGCCGTGCAATGGCGCTTTACTCGGAATAAACTCATGGCTCTGCGACAGAAACAGAGCGTCCACCCTCGCCGAATCCTCACCTGAACGTAGTTCGAAAACCGTATCGCCCGCTTGCAGGTCAACATCATGGAACTCCCAGGCCATTGCAGCCTTGTTCACGGAAGCAGACATACGATCCCGATCGGAGTCGAACCGCAGCGGAAATTTTTCCTCCTGCTCCTTCCCGGAACTGCGGGTCAGCGGATACTTACCAAAAATATGCGTAGAGGTGTTAGCGCCGGTCAGACGAAGATTCAGCGATTGGCTTTTATCGCGCCGAACAATATAGCCCAGCCAGAGTCGGTATTCACCGGATTCCGGAATTTTAATACGGGCACGAACTGGCTTGTCAGAAACAGGCCTCGCAAAAGTGCGGCCGGAGTAATCGCCCACCCCCACCGCCTTCCAAAACACTTTTTCAGACTTCCGGCGCCTTTTCCCGCCCACACCTTCCCAATTCTCAATCTCCGACAGGTGGCTATGTTTGAGTCCGTCCAGATCTCCTTCCCTGTCTTCCGCCTCTATCTCTGCCAGAAGGTCATCCTCTGCTCCTCCAGGCTCGCCCAATCCCAATCCGCCCGCCCACCCGGGGCTCACCGGCCAGGAAAGAAGAGCCACAAAAAGCAACAAGATGATGGAGAAACAATCTTTCATTCTGTTCTCTCCGTCGTAGTCTCTGCAGCCACATCGAGGAAATAAACAAACCCGTCCTGATCGGATGCTATCAGAACGGGTCTTTCTTCGAGCAATTGGGCACCGGCTTCACCCCACGTCGGAATCATTTTCCCGGCAAAGAGCAGGCCCGCTGGTTGGGCCGGCAGTGCAACGCTTCGCACCCGGTGTAAATCCGGGACATTAAGGAATGACACAGTACCACTCAACTCCGAACACGCAACCATCGAAGCCCCCTCGTCTCCGATAATTTTAACATGCAGAGGCCATGTTCGGACTCTGTATTCGCCCATCTTCTTTCCGGCGGGATCAAACACAAATAGCTGGTTTGACCGTGAAGCAACCAGTACCCCACCTTTAACTTCCAGCGGTCTTGTCAACAATATATCGCCGATATCTGCCCGCCATATTTCGTGTCCGTTCTTCTGCGACAGTGCAACCAGGAAACCTTCCCGGGAACCAAACAAAAACACTTCTCCTATCCCTGCCATGGGCCCACCGGGATGGCAATCCAGATCTTTGTGCCAGATCTCAGCCCCATCTTCGAGGCGATAGCACATCGCTTTCCCCCGCAAGGTCGCAACACCAACCAGGTTTTCACTAACGCAGGGACCGGCATC
>JAGXLK010000518.1 GCA_018334735.1 Planctomycetota bacterium
AAGAATATCCCGATATCGCTCCGGGCAGCATCCTCGATGACAGGATTATCGAAGTCGATGAAAACTGCGAGTTTACGTGGGAATGGCGCAGCGGTGAACATTTCCATAATTTAGGGCTCGATGAAGCGGCCCGGAACATTATTTTCCGTGGTTCATCGATCGAGCGGGATTACGACGGGCTGCACAGTCCGATGCACCGGAAAGACCCCTATGATTGGCTTCACAGCAACAGCGCGTCCTACGTGGGACCCAATAAATGGTACGATGAAGGTGACGACCGATTCCACCCCGGCAACATCATCTGGGACAGCCGCGATACAAACACGATTGGGATCATCAGCCGGGAGACCGGTGAGTTCACGTGGAAGATAGGCCCGGACTACACCCGGCCGGAATTGAAGGATCTGGGGCAGATAATCGGACAGCATCACGCTCATGTCATCCCGCGGGGATTGCCGGGCGAGGGAAACGTGCTTGTATTCGACAATGGTGGGTTCGCCGGTTACGGTCCTCCCAACCCCGGTGCTCCGACCGGCGAATACAACGCAGTCCGCCCGTATTCTCGCGTGCTGGAGTTCAACCCCATCACGCTTGAGCTTGTCTGGGAATATTCGGCCCGCACAGCCGGCTACGGCTATCACCACCACGACGTTTTCTATAGCCCATTCATCAGCTCAGCGCAACGCCTGCCGAATGGGAACACATTAATCTGCGAAGGCGACCGTGCTCGGATTTTCGAGACAAATACAGAACACGAAATAGTCTGGGAGTACATCGTACCCCCTGAACCTGGAAGCAACGGAACGGTCACGTGCTACAGGGCATATCGGCTGCCTTACGACTGGGTTCCCCAGGCCGAGACACCGGACGAAAAACCCGTGGTGCCCCCGGATCGATCTGAGTTTCATATCGAGCCTTCTGAATAATTGAAATTTTTCTAATGGCCCGGCGTTGACTGATATTGTTGATGTGTTCGATCGCGGTAGCTGCATCCCCGTGCAAACTCTGCCTCACCACGTTGGTTCTTTATCTCTTAACGGCGCTGGTGCATCGGGAGCTGCCATGACGGAATGATGCCACGAGAAACCGATCTGCCCCGACCAGGTCGCCGGTCCCCACTGATCCCCCCATTCCGCATGCCCATCCGCAAACAAGCAGTTTCCCCCCTGAGGATCCGCCGCAGTACCTGTATGCCGCACGTTCCCCCCCAATCCGGCAAACGTCCGCCCGTCCCATCCCGGCCAGCCGCCATAGGCCGGGTAGGCTTCAGTACGCAGCGTTACGAGAGATGGTGCAGGGATATCGTTTAGCCTCCAGGCCGGCGAATACAGTCCATACAAATCGTTCACCCAGTCTTTGGAACAACCTGACGGATGAAGCGGGGAATTCAAATTTATCGCCACCGCCACATCGGCCCGCCGCCACGGATTCAAATTGCTCGATTTGCACCAGGACGCCCAGCTGTTCCGTCCGAAATATCCACAGGAACCCGCATTCGCGTGACCCCGATAGGCGCAGTCCGGGTCAGCCGTGCACCAGGGCGACATGTCACCGTATCCCTGCATGGCGTAACCTCCCCCTTTTTGACCGTACTTATCTGGATCTTCGAGATATGGGCGGTAATAATCGGGACAAAGCCACACATGGGCACCGCCTGTGTAGGATTTCAGCTGGTCCCATTGGACGTCAGAGGTTAACAGACAAGGCCTGTCAACACGCATCAGCGGTAACCCTTCATTGAAATCCATGGCATACCCAGAATATGCCAGACCTTGCTGTTTGATGTTATTCATACATACGACACGCCTTGCGCTGTCCCTGGCGTCTTCCAGCGCGGGCATCAGCATAGCTGCGAGGATAGCGATGATGGCGATGACGACCAGCAGTTCAATCAACGTAAAAGCCTGTCGGTGCTTCATCTTAAAGCCTCCTTTGCACAATGCCATCTACAATTAAGGATAATAGCGGGGTTTTGTGTCGTCAAGAATTTTTTTCTGCAATCAAGTGTGTTTTGCGCTTTGACCAGTTCCAGATTTCTTTCCCCGCCTGGGGTCCTCCGAATGACTGTGAGATGCTCCGGTTCTTTGGCGATGTCAGCCAGGAATACCCGCAGGCCAGGTTCCTTCACTATAATACGGATCGTGGCCGGCGTATTCTTAAGGGCAAAGATTACATCAAAATTGCGGAGGTTTGCCCGAATCTTATTGCAACAAAATCAGGTGGACACTCTATTTCAACGCTACTGGGATTAACCCACACCGCACCCCAGCTCCTCCATTTCGTCACTGAACTGAGCTACGGCGCAGCCGGTCTTCTGGGATTGGAATGTGGGCTGCTCGTCTCTGTCAGCGGCATTAACCCGGCAAAATCCCTCGAGTTCTTCCGCGCCGGCTGCAACGGAAACCTGGATACTGTGCGTCGCCTCACGTTCGAACTGAACAGCATCCGTAACAAGGTCATGGAGATTGTCACAGCTACGGGCGGACATATGGATGGAGCTTTTGATAAGATGTATGCTCGTCTGCTGGATGCCGAATTCCCACTTGCTTTGAAATCCCCCTATCAAGCACCAGAAACAACGGATTTCGAAACATTTGCTGAATGGCTGGAGACTGAATTCCCGGACTGGTTTGTTGGACGAACGTAAAAACATCTAAACGTTCCCTCAGAACTTGCACCCAGGATTATCAGGCGTCCGCTCTTCAATTTCCTGTAGCACACGACTCAATCTTTGCGATCTTCCCCCGTATCAAATTTCAGAGTCACAAAATGTTCGGGCAGTTCGCCTCGAATCCGCCATTTTTCCTCAACATCAGGATCGTTAAAGAAAGTACACTTTTGGTCCCACTCCAGTAAATGCTCCGCGCCCACAATGCATCCTTCAGCTGTTTCAATGCTGCAGGGAACATAACGGCCCTGTATCGTTTCGCCCCGCACGTTTACAAGCCCAAGACGGGCGTACCCGGAAATGGCTATCCGTACGAAACGGGGCATTTCGCGGACTTCAAGCGACAGCGACGCAGGGCCATATCCGCTATGGGAAAGACGATGCGTCTGATAAATCGACCTGAAGGATTGTCCGTCCGCCGAAACTTCTACTGTACAGCCGTGGGCGCAGGGATCAATCACGAGAAACTCCAGGACCAGTTCAGCTGCAGAAAACGGATAGTTCTCATCAGTCGGGCTGCTCAAGAAATGCTGTATCCCCTCTTGAGCTTTCGTCAGTTTTTCCCGCTGTCTACGAGCCTGCCCGTAAATTCTCCGGTCTTCCTCGGACTCTTGATATTCCCGCTGGAGTCCAGCCAGTAACTCTTCCCATTCCTTAACTCGGTCCAACACGCGATCCAGGACTTGCAGTTCTCGCTCCAGTGCAACGGACGACTCG
>JAGXLK010000519.1 GCA_018334735.1 Planctomycetota bacterium
AGAGAGGTTTTGAGATATCTGAAGCCTCTAAAACGGCGGATGCGGGGTTGGAACTGTACAATTTTTGGGATGTCGTGGAAAAAGAGGATTTTGTCCCTCATCACCCGGGCTTTTTGGAGTATCTCGGTGGGCAGTTTCACGAATTCCTGGGGCAAGCGGGGGGGGTTGTCATTTTAATTTATGATGCGGCTTATTGGACGTTTGTGGCGCCTTTTAAAGGGAAAGGTTTTCGAGCGGGGGCGGTGTTGCGCGAGATTGCGCGCAACGGTTTTGCGGCCGTCCCGGTGGTGTCTCTGGTATCGCTGCTGTTTGGGCTGGTATTGGCAATAAATGGTGCCTATCTGCTGGGTAAGTACGGTCAGAACAGGCTGATAGCCGATATGGTTGGTATGGCATTGGCGCGCGAGATAGGCCCCGTCCTTGCGGGTATTATGCTGGCAGCGCGGAGTGGAGCCGGCATCACGGCAGAAATAGGCACAATGGAAGTGCGCGAAGAGATCGACGCGATGTGGGCGATGGGGATGAACCCCGGTAAGTTCTTAATAGTGCCCAAAGTGCTTGCTGTTGCCATCTCTGTTCCCATATTGACCCTGGTGTGTAACGTGGTGGGTAATTTCGGTTCATTTCTTGCGTCATCGATGGTTTTTGGTGTGCCGGGGAGAAATTACCTGATGCGTCTGGCTTCAGCCGTTTTACTAAAAGATTTTCTGACGGGCGTGGGAAAAGCTTTTTTCTTCGGTTTGATTGTGGGGTTTGTTGGATGCTGGTTTGGATTTTCAGTTGAGCGAAGCGCCGAGGAGGTGGGGAACAATACGACGAAAGCTGTGGTTTGGTCCATCATTTTGATTATAATGGCAGATGGAGTTTTTTCAGCGCTTTTCTACGTGTTATCCTGATTTCTTATGCAAAACGAAGCTGATATAATGGTGTCGGGAGTTTCAGCCGGTTACGACGCGGAAATGGTTCTGAAGGATATTGATTTGACCATTCCGCACGGGCAGGTGACTTCCATACTTGGGCCGAGCGGATGTGGTAAGAGCACGCTTCTTAAGACATTTATGGGTATGTTGCGGCCCAGCTCGGGGACGGTATCGGTTCTTGGCAAAGATGTGCTGAAGATGGAGAGGGAGGAATTATCGAAGTTCCTTACGCGAATGGGAATCACATTCCAGCAGGGTGCATTATTTGGTTCTATGACAATCGCTGACAATATTGCCGCGCCAATCCGGGAACACACAGATCTGAGCAATGCCAGAATCCGGGCGATTGTTCGTATGAAACTGGGGTTGGTTTCGCTGATGGATGCCGAACACAGAATGCCGTCGGAATTAAGCGGAGGGATGCAGAAACGGGCAGCCATTGCCCGATCTCTCGCGCTTGATCCTGATATTTTGTTGTTCGATGAACCCTCCGCGGGGCTCGACCCGGTTACGTGTCACGAGCTGGACAAATTAATCCTTTCTTTGAACGAATCTTTGGGGTGCACGGTTGTTGTTGTTACTCATAAAATCAGTAGTGCTGTACGCATTTCTGATCGCATTGTATTTTTGGACGAAGGCCATATCATCGAGGACGGGAGCGTTGCTGACTTTCTGGAGAGTTCCGACTCCCGGGTCCGAGATTTTGCTGTTTCCAGCGGGGTTTCACTGGAAAGTGTTGGAGGAGGTTCGTCTGAGCGATGATTACCCGCAGTGAGAAAGTGAAAGCTGGCATTTTTGTTTTGGGAAGCGCCTGCCTTTTTGTGTTGATCCTGCTTTTCCTGGGCTACCTTCAACTGAAAGAAGAAGGAGTCTACTATTATTCCCTTTTTGAAGATGTAAAAAGCTTGAGTTCGGGGGCGCCGGTAAAATACCAGGGAGTGTCGATCGGAAAAGTAACCGAGATCTCAGTCCCCAAACCCGGAAAAAAAATGGTACGTGTGCGCTACCGTGTCGATCATCCCGAGTTAATATTGGCCTCGATCCAAGCTACTTTGGGTTATGCAAGCCCTTTGTCTGGTCAACAGTATGTAAGTCTTAGTATGCCAGCGGGAGTCGAGGCAGGACAACATTTGCCCCCCGAAAGCGAGATAGCCAGCAAACCTTCGGACGTAACTGTGACCCTGGGGGCGTTGCAGGAAAGCCTGGTGCAATTGAACGGATTATTGAAGGAGAATCGTGAGCGTTTTGGGACTCTCCTTGAAAACAGCAATGAAGTAGTCGGAAATATAAATGCGGTGTTGACCGGTGAAAAAGCACCGGGGCTGACCAAATCGGGCGGTCTAATAAAGATTGCTGAAGATCTGGAGAAACTCATTCCAAGCGTCCAGCTCATTGCAGAAAAAACCGAAAAGATCATCGATAATGCAGCCAAAGCAACGGAAAGCAGCCAGAAAATGTTCGCTGAAGTCCGGGGATTGTCGCACGAACTCAATGGTTTGCTGAAGACAAACCGCAAATCTGTGGAGGAAGGCGTCAAAAATTTTCGGGACGGGATGATATCTCTTAAGGGCTTGATTCGGGAAAACCGAAAGCCCCTGCAAACAGCCGTGTCGGATATTGAGCGGCTTGCCGGGACACTTGACAAAATGGTTGCTGAAGCGAGGGAAACGTTGAGTGAAAATCAGATACACGTCGATTTTGGAAATTTTTCGGAGTCCTTGAAAATGCTGGCCCGCGCGACGACTGAGGCAGAACGTCTGGCACGTGCGCTCCAGCGAATCAGTGGCCAGATGCAGTCTTTGCTCCAGGAAAACGCGCGTCATTTTTCCGCTGCAATCAAAAATATCGAGGATGCCGGGGAAAACCTCAAGGAATTCAGCAGAAACCTCAGAAGTTCGCCCTCTTTGTTGCTCCGAAGCGCTCCACCGAAAAAACGGAAGATTTCAAAGGATTAGAAACTGGAAGCACGAAAGATTTGGGAATGAAAAATATATCTGCAGCAACGATAGCTGTCTTAGTCGTGGTGTTCAGTGGTTGCACGACATCTTTGCCCCAACCTGAATTCTATTCGCTTTCTTCTGAAATGCCCCTGGAGGTGATGCCTTCCAAAAAATTGGGGGGCACCGTGCGGATTCTGAATTTTACTGCAGCGGCCCCTTTTTCGGAGCCGTTTATCGCCTATCGGTCCGACCCGTATCGGTTGCATTACGACCGATTCCGCCGCTGGGTAGGGCCGCCCTCTGAGCTGGTACAGGAATTGGTAATAGATTATTTGCGAGAGTCCGGACTGTGCGAGGCTTTCGTTACAAGCGACGGCGCACTGGAGGCAGAATATAAACTGCGCGGAAGGGTCCGCGAATTTTACGAGTTGGATGCACAAGAAGGAATGTGGGCTGTCTGCAAACTTGAATTGTGTCTATCCGACCGGGGCGGGAACTCCATTATTTCCCATGTGACACGCAAC
>JAGXLK010000520.1 GCA_018334735.1 Planctomycetota bacterium
AATCCTCTTAGCAACAAACCACCGTTGTGATCCCTATCCATTGAACTCGGGCGAATCTGAAAACAACCTATTGACTATTTGTGTCAGAAAGGAGGTTCAGGCGCTGTAATGACCCGCTCCCCTCTTCATTCTGCACCTGAAGGGATGGCTTTGCAACCACCGTCGATGGAACCGGAGAAAGTGCTCTGAGAATATTACGGGCATTTGGCAAGCAAAAATAAATCCAAGCCGCAAATTCTTTTAAATTGGAAAGAGCTTGCAAAACTTCATACGGAAGCTGTAAAATCGGTGGGCTTTAAGGGGTGGCGCAACGGGAACAACAGTGCTCGTTCACACCCCTCTAAAATCCTCGCGGGGCAATCCGAGCCGGAGACATACAATGGGAATGACTATTACCGAAAAGATACTGGCCGATCATTGCGACACCGATTCTCTGTCCCCGGGGGAGTATATCTTCGCTGACGTCGACCTCTGTCTCGGCAACGATATCACGGCGCCGATTGCTATCGACGAATTTGAGAAAGCGAGTTTTGAAGAGGTATGGGACCGGACACGCATCGCCCTTGTACCCGACCATTTTACGCCCAACAAAGATATCAAGGCGGCCGCGCTGGCCAAGCAACTCCGGGATTTCGCTCACAAACACAATATCGAACACTATTTCGAGGTTGGCCGCGTCGGGATCGAACATGTCCTGCTGCCCGAACAAGGCCTTGTAGGTCCCGGCGACCTTGTGATTGGAGCCGATTCTCATACCTGCACTTACGGAGCTCTGGGCGCATTCAGCACTGGCGTAGGAAGCACAGACCTGGCAGCCTGTTTCGCCACAGGGAAAGCCTGGCTTAGAATCCCTGAGTCGATACGATTCAATTTCACCGGTTCGCTTCCTCGCTGGGTCGGCGGAAAAGATCTGATACTCTACACAATCGGGCAGATCGGCGTTGACGGCGCATTGTATCGGGCGATGGAATTCTGTGGGCCTATCATTGAAAAACTGACAATGGACGGTCGTTTTACAATGTGCAATATGGCCATTGAGGCCGGAGGCAAAAATGGAATTATAGCCCCGGACGACAAAACACGAGATTATTGCGCGGGGCGGGTTGATCAGATTCGAAATAAATACTCGAGCGATGCTGACGCCGAATATGTCGAGGAATACAACTGGGATATTTCGGAGTTGAGCCCGCAGGTCGCAGAACCCTTTTTGCCGTCAAACGCCCTGCCGGTTGAAAGTCTGTCAGGGGTGGAACTTGACCAGGTTGTGATTGGCTCATGCACCAACGGGCGTCTCAGTGACCTGCGTATCGCGGCAGAAATTCTTAGGGGCAAAAAAATCGCCTCCAATATGAGACTTATTATTTTGCCTGGAAGCCAACAAATCTATGAAAAAGCCATGGAAGAAGGGCTACTGAAAATATTCGTGGATGCCGAAGGCGTTGTCAGCCCCCCAACGTGCGGGCCGTGTTTAGGGGGGCATATGGGTGTTCTGGCCGAAGGTGAACGAGCTCTGGCAACAACAAATCGCAATTTCCGCGGTCGCATGGGCCACCCCGACAGCGAAGTATATCTGTGCGGACCAGCGGTTGCTGCAGCCAGCGCAATTACGGGTTGTATCACTCATCCCGAAGAAATAGATAAAGCATAAAACGCAATCTCTACAGGGGTAAAAGCAGTTTTGCAGGATTGCAGGAAAGAGAGTAATCATTATGTCTTGCTACATCGGACTTGACGTGGGATCAGTCAGTGCTGACTTTGTGGTAGCCAACGAAAAGGGACGGGTGCTCGACTCCAGTTACATTCGGACATTCGGCCAACCGCTCCCTATTGTTTTAGAGCAGCTCAAGGCTCTTGAACAAAAACACGAGGTCAACGGGGTCTGCGTGACCGGGAGTGGAGCCAAAATTGTCGCCGAACTCCTCGATGTGCCCTTCATCAATGAAATAGTCGCCCAAAGCAAAGCTACAATGGAATTGCATCCTGAAGTGCGTACTATCATGGAAATCGGAGGCGAAGATTCCAAACTTATCCGACTGGAACCCGGAGATGACGGTTCACCTCGCGTGGTCGACTTCGCCTTGAACAGCATGTGTTCCGCAGGAACAGGATCTTTTCTCGATCAGCAGGCTTCACGGCTCCTCGTCAGTATTGAAGAATTCGCCGAACTGGCGCTAAAAAGCGACCACCCTGCCCGCGTGGCCGGCCGATGCTCCGTCTTCGCAAAAAGCGATATGATCCACCTCCAGCAGCAAGGAACGCCGGACTACGATATTATCGCTGGCCTGTGCTTCGCGATGGCCAGAAACTTCAGAAGTACTCTCGGTAAAGGCAAAGATTTTGTCCATCCCATTGCTTTTCAGGGAGGTGTTGCTTTCAACCCCGGCATGAAACGGGCTTTCCAGGAAGTGCTTGAACTCGAAGATGACGAGTTCATAATCCCCGAAAACCCCGGCTGCACGGGCGCTTACGGAGCAATCCTGGATACTCTCGAAAAAGGTTTGGATTGTTCGTTCTCCGATTTCAGGGCCATCGAACAACACATGGACGAATATACGCATGAGGCCGAACGTCTCGATCAACTCGTGGATGACGGCTATGAGACCGACACCTCATGCCATAACATTCCGGATCAGAATGAATTAACCGAAGTCTATGTCGGTGTCGATATCGGTTCTATCAGCACAAATGCCGTGGTAATTGACCCGAATATGAATGTTATTTCCCGCTGCTACCTGATGACCGAAGGTCGGCCCATTGAAGCGGTCAAAAAAGCCCTCTACCAGGTCGGACAAGAAATCGGCGACAAGGTAGAGGTCAAGGGAGCCTGCACAACGGGCAGCGGACGCTATTTGATTGCCGAGTTCATCGGCGCCGATCTGGTAAAAAATGAAATCACCACACACGCACGGGGAGCCATCGCCATGGACCCCGAAGTTGATACAATTTTCGAAATCGGGGGCCAGGACGCAAAATATATATCGCTGCAGGATGGCGCGGTGGTGGATTTTGCAATGAACAAGGTCTGCGCCGCCGGAACAGGCTCCTTCCTTGAAGAACAGGCCGAAAGACTTGATCTCAAAATCGAAGAAGAATTCGGCAAAACCGCGCTCTCGAGCAAGCAACCGGTTAAGCTGGGCGAACGCTGTACGGTATTTATGGAAAGCGACTTAAATTACCATCAGCAACGCGGGATTTCGACCCCTGACCTCGTCGGAGGTCTCTGCTATTCCATCGTGTACAATTATCTGAACCGCGTGGTCGAAGATCGCAAAGTCGGAGAAAATATATTCTTTCAGGGCGGTGTGGCCTTTAACCGAGGCGTGAAAGCTGCTTTCGAACAAATCTCCGGCAAAAAAATAACCGTCCCCCCCCACCAG
>JAGXLK010000521.1 GCA_018334735.1 Planctomycetota bacterium
TCATCCCCGTCAGGTGTGTGAGTCCGGCGTCGGTGATTTTAGTGGCCCGGAGGTAAAGCACCCGCAAACTCTTCAGGCCCTTCAGGTGTGCGAGTCCGGCGTCGGTGATTTTCGTATGGGCGAGGTAAAGAACCCGCAAATTCTTCAGGCCCTTCAGGTGTGCGAGTCCGGCATCGGTGATTTTAGTGTACCCGAGGTCAAGCTCCCGCAAATTCTTGAGGCCCGTCAGGTGGGCGAGTCCGGCGTCGGTGATGTCCGTCCAGTCGAGGTAAAGCTCCCGCAAATTCTTCAGCCCCGCCAGGTGGGCGAGGTGGCCGTCAGCGGTGTCGCCCGGAAGGTCGAGGGCGGGGATGTCGGCGCGGCGGACCTCCTCGGCGAGGGCCTGCCACTCCAGCGTCCGGGCATCATCCAGGGGCTCGACCCACCAGCGGGCGCAGCGGGGGATGCGAAGGGGCTCATCCGCGGGCGTTCCGCCTACCTCTTTCAGCTCCTCCACTCCGTCCTCCTCCACGATCGCAAATACCCGGAGGCGGAGTTTGGAGTTGAAGGTCCGGGCTTCGTAAACCTGCCCGTCTCTGCCGGAATCAGCTCCGGAGGTGCCTTCGTCAGAGCCACCTTCCGAGTCACCGTAGCCGATGCAAAATGCCAGCACGAACACGCACGCCGGCAAAACCACTGCCGTCCGTCTCAACCTGCGCCGATATCTCATGGTGCGCTCCTTTCACGCAACAATTGGAACCCGTCAGCCCATCAACGGCCATTCTACGCGCCCTCCCCGCCGTGTCAACCCTCAGCAGCCCGTTGAGCCATTTGCTCCAGATCCGTACACAGGACCTTGCGGAACAGCAGAAGCAACGCACTGAACGCCTGGTTCTGTGTGGACGCGCTTACCTTCTGGACCATTGCCAGCCGCGTCAGAAATGCCTTCGCATCCTCAGACGTCGGCGCACCATCGTATCCCGAGCGACGCCGGTACTGCAGGAACCGCCGATTCCAGCGCAGATAGGCCTTCTCCGTGCTCTCGGCGTAGTGGCAAAGCCGGATGACCTGCCGCACCCGAACCAGGATCGCGCCATCATCATTTAGGCCGGTGGCCGGGCTGCCTCCCTCTGCTTTTTTCATCGACTGCCTCCTTTGAGTGTGAGAAAGTAGAATTAGAGGGTAGCTGGCCCTCACCTTGTTGTCGGAACCGTCCACCGGAACCACCTCCTCCCGGACAGTCGGCAGAAACATGCCTCGTATCAGAAAACCCGCTCCCATACCCACCAAAACCGCAATAACCACTACAATAACGACATTTCGTTTCTGTGCCAATGTCCTCACTCCTATTGATGGTAGTCTTTGTTGTTGCCTGGAATACCCGTCACAGTCTCCTGATACTTCTTCCTTTCGCTCTTGGTATAATCCTCATCGTCGAAATAAATGTTCGGCTTTGGATCCAGATCCGACCAGTCCAGTTTATTGATGGCGGTGCCATTTTCAACGGCCGACTTGGCCTCCTTATCCCAGTTGAGTTTATCACCGCCAGAATCTTCCCACTTATCCAGATTATCCAGTAGTCTCTTTGCCGCCTTGTCCGCCCGCAGGTCACTCCAGGAAAGGATGAGATCGGCCCTTCCATCACCATCCCGGTCATATCGGATAGAACTTGCCAATTGTCTTCGCCCTTGATGCGCGCCTCGATACGGTCCTCAACCAGTGTCCAGGCCTGCATCTTTTACCATCAAATCGCCGCGAGAGACGTCCCACATTCAGCGTGCGGGAAATCGTTTCCATACTTCCGGCCATTGGGATGCCGAGGTGTAAAACTCCCATTCGCCTTCATGCGCATTCATCCACTTACGAGTGTTTTTCACTAAAGAGGAATCATAATGTGGAAAACCCCTGATTATCTGTCTCAGAGGAGAAATCACGTGATAAGCCCCGCGTTCTACTGCATCTACTCCGCCTGTAAGTTCCTCCTCACTATTCAGAAGATGCTGAAGATAGTCTATGGCCTGTTGTTGTCTCAGATAGGCCACGTCATCAAGCAGAAACAGTATTTTTCTGTTGAAAGGCTCCTCTTTAACCTCACTTAGAACCGCATTTATCCACTTTTTCTCCCCAGAGCGAGCAAGAACCAGAGCCGCAGCCCACTCTGTCGGCCCATATTTTTCCTTTTCATACCGCAGGTCGTATTTGTTTTTCTTCTGCTCTTCCGGCTTCAAAACCGCCGCACCAAGTTCCCGGTAATGAGGGTAATATCGCTTCAGCTCTGCTATCCCTGTCAGAAGGATTGTCAGGTGTTTGAATCCCTCCTCCTCTATTGTCTCCGTCAAACTTTGTTTTGCAGTTTGAGAAAAATCCTCTTCGTAAATACACAGTTTAAGCCGAGAAAGAAAACTATCTACGGAATTTCTGAGATCGCCGTGCTCTGACAACCCTTGCAACAAATGGTCCAACAAAATCCGCCGCCTCGTGGGAGGGGTGCTTTGCAGCAAAGCGGCGTAAAGGGCGCCATACACATGCCGCCGTTTGCTTTTCGTCCCCTCCTTGAGAAATTTATCTGTTTTCGCACGGACGGTTTTAACGTCATCCGACAGAAGGAACGTAATGAATTTCTTTCGTTCCGCTTTTGCGTCCAATTTGAGGGGTATGCTTTTTCTTTTGCGATTGCGATTTATCTCTTCGAGTTTTTTCTGTTTCCCAGCGGTGCCAACCGCGTTTGCACCAACCGCAATAACAACAAATAAGCACAGAAATATATCCGTTCTCCTCATGGGTCTACCCCTTCATTTTTGCCCAGTCCGGTGGATCTTATCCCACTGGTATTTTCGCAAGCGTTCACCGGCAGAATGCATGAGCTTCTGCTCATCATCATAAAGGAGATGGTCTGTACGGCCCGCATCCGGATAAAGGTCAGCGAAACCAAGAGCAGCGTGGCCGAGTTCATGAGCAATAACCTGCTTTAATCTATCACCACCTTGCGCCATCAGATACGAATTCACGTACGCATTCCCATCAGATTCAAAACCGGATGGGTCGCTCTTGTCACCAGGATGCACAATCCGAATCGTCAGGAAACCGTTCTCCAATCCAACCCCCCTGTCTCATGGCAGAAATCATAGGGGCATTTTACCGGCTGGGGGGCGGATTTTAAAGAATTACTGCGGCGGAACAGACAAGATGGCAGAGGATTAAACATCTGATGCCAGGGCAGCGAAGATGATTTGCCGGCGGCAACGAGTGGTGGGGGACCGCTTAAAGGCGATGATAACGGGCGACGCCGGAACTGGGCAGTCGAGTGGATTCAGGCCAATCCCCATCACAAAATCGACCTGCCTCGCCGAGCAGCACACACCCACCCGCTCAATGGCGCCCTGAAAGGTCGGGCCTTC
>JAGXLK010000522.1 GCA_018334735.1 Planctomycetota bacterium
GGGGATATCACTCGACCTGATAGCAGTGGGCTGAATCACAAGTACGTGGACCATCACCAAGGTAAGGGCCATATACAATTGCGGGCATTTAAAGGTACGCGAATGTTTTTTCATTGGGACACTCCCGGCTATCCCGGAGATAGGTGGACTTTATGGGCGGCCCTTAAAAGGCAGTTTGGCGATCCCTTCGACATTTCCTTTAAGGCTCTAAATGGCAAAGACCCTGTGTCTTGGACATTAGACTTACCGCTCAGTCTGGTAATGGATTGGTTGGCGTATCTACATGATGATCCATTGGATCAAACAGCATCTTTTTTGGCCCGTCCAGGTATCAAGGTGCTAAAACCAGATGGGGAGGAAAGAAATCCTGGTGAGGACGATCCTGACTTTGGTGTTGATTATGGCTCGCTCGTCAGTATAGGATTGGGGCTCGGCTTTGATTGGGATCAACGAAAACACTGGCAAGAAGTTATTCATCGTAAGAACCAAGACGCTGTGAAATGGTTTCGAACAGATATTAACCATACCCATCCTATTACGGTGTATCCCGGGGATACAGTTACTGTCGGGTTCGGCGCAAATCTGAACGCTTTGGTAAAGGTATTGAATGATTATGATATACACAGGTCAAAAGCGCTTCTCTTTTGGCCTCCCCCCAAGGGAAAAGAAAGAAAAGTATTATTATGGTAAGATCATAATGTTGAAAAACAGGTCTGGAGTAAGACACAGCTGACAATCCAGTTGAGAATGCTTAACTGGTCAGGCGATTTTGTGCCGGTTGTGTGAAGTAGATTTGTGGCAAAGTCAGAGATGTGGTGTCATGAAAATGCTCAAGGAGGCTTTGCTTACGCTGTCAAAGTCAGTTCATACGATAGCAGAGGGAAATCGTAAAGATTACGAAGGAGTTAGACATGTCGTCGAAGCCCTTGAAATGGCTAGCTGTTGCTATCGCAGGTTTCTTTTTTTCAGGTCAAGTTGCGTGGGGCGGCGGCAAGGGGGAAATGGATTTGCACACCGCCGCGTCCAAAGGTGACGAAAAGGCAGTGGCTCAACTTATTGAAAGTGGAGCTCAGGTCAATGCTAAAAGCCCCAGGGCTGGCTGGGTACCTCTTCACTGGGCTTGTTTCGCCGGCCACAAAAAAGTCGCTTTCCAGTTGGTGGAAGCTGGGGCAAAATTGAACGTGACCGGTAAACGAGGGTGGACACCTCTCCACCTTGCGGCGTACAAAGGGCACAAATCTGTTACAGAATTTCTGCTTGAAAGAGGTGCAGAAACTGATTGCGAAAACGAAAAAAGTCGTACGCCTTTGCATCTCGCGGTTTCCCGTGCTCATGGCGAAATCGTTGAACTCTTGATTAAAAACGGTAGCAACGTCGGTAATGTGGATGAATTGGGTAATGTGCCCCTGCATCTGGCCGCAAGAACAAACGATCTGAAAACTGTTAAGCTCCTGATTGAAATGGGCGCGAGGGTCAACGCGCGTAACAAAAGAGGTGAAACCCCGATTTTTGACGCAGTTCGAAATGCACAAAGAGCTGTTTTTTGGCTGTTGGCCAAAAGTGGCGCGGAAATCAAGATAAAAGATAAAAACGGCCGGTCTCTTTTGCATATCGCTGCGGAGAGAGGTCATGCGGACTTTCTGCCCTTATTGATCAAGAGCGACCTCGATGTGAATGGTCGTGACAAAGATGGCAATACCCCCCTGCATCTCGCGGCGCGTAATGGCCGCAAAGAGGCCGTTGCCTTCCTGTTGGAAAAGATGAAGAACATCAATTTGACGAACAAGCATGACCGTACCCCCCTGCACCTGGCGGCAGAGGGGGAGAAAAAGCGGCTTTCGTTTGAGCCGCCTTTCGAGCGTCACTGTGGGGTGGTCGCTTTGCTCCTTGCCGGGGGGGCCAGGATAGATGCCAAGGATAACGATGGTCGGACGCCCCTGCATTTAGCAGCACTCAAAGGTCATGAAAATGTAGTCGCTGTCTTACTCGAAAACGGCGCCAAATCCAACGCAAAAGGAGATGATGGCCATACAGCGTTCGATCTGGCAAGGAAAGGAAAGCATGCGGCTGTCCTTAAGGCATTGAAGTTTTCGCGAGAGGAACTGAAGGATTTCGTGCAAAGCATCAAAAAAAAGGAAGGGGTGCTGGAGGGGCTAAGGAGGGCATCGCCTAGAAAAAAGGATGATTTTGGTAACAAATTGTCGTCAGGAGATACCGAGACAGACGGAATGGAACAGGGAAAAGGCCAGGGTGTCATTGTCAAGAGTCATCCATTTTACGTTGTGGAGGTTCGGTATAAGGCGCAAGACTGGAATGTGAATAGTCAGGGCATCAGTTTTCTTGTTGAACGATTTCACAGAGTTGTTGCACCCAACGCAGTGACCAAAAGACCCGCTGTAACAATTGCGAAGTTGCCCGCACTGGTGAAAGATAAGGCTGCAGCCGTTGCGTATATTTCAGGGTCGCTGAAAAAGAAGTTTTCAGAGAAAGAAGTAAAAAGTTTGCGTAAGTTTCTTGATGGGGGCGGGCTGTTATTTGCAGACAGTGCTACGGACAGTTTCTCCAAGCGGTTCAATGCTTTAATGGGGAGAGTTTTTCCGGACTGGAACGAGCTGTTTAAGAAGCTGCCGAAGAATCATCAACTGTATTGCGGAAGTCTTGTGCCGTACTGTCTTTCGGAAGGTTGCCCTATTTTCCGCAAAAAGGTTGGATGGGGGGAAACAGGTTATGCATATTCGGTCAAGGGGCGTCTTATGGTGTTCTATAGCGGCGGCAATTTAGGTGCGGGCTGGGCAGCCGCCAAAACGAAGAAGCCCCGGAAGGGCCTAGAGAACGGACGATCAAAAAGGGCCGAACTTGCGGTACGGATGGGTCTGAATGTCCTCTCGTACTGGAGATTATACACTATGCGCGGGGGCGGATGATAATATCCAATGGGCTCGGACCCAATACTGTTCGGCCCGTTAGTTGCTACGAGTGCTGTCCAAAACGTACTGAAAGTGGGGTTTTGGACGGGTTCTAAGCGGGGTTTCGGGGATGTTTTCGGCGTTTAAGCGATTCCCCACCACCCGGGGCCGGTGGAAAATGATCCTCCACTCAAGATCAGCCCCTGTGGCATCAAACGTTTATTCCCGTGTCACATTATCCGTTCCGCCGCAGGAATTCTTTAAAACCCGCTCCCCAGCCGGTAAAATGCCCCTATGATTTCTGCCACGAGAGAGGCCGGGGTTGGATTGGATATTGACGAGCCGATCTCCGATGTCTGCGACGAGTATGATCTGACTCCCTCTCAATTTTACCGATGGCAGAAAAAGTTCTTCGAGAAGGGCGATGCCGCCTTCCGGAGAAAAACTGGAAGCCAGGAGTTCTTCC
>JAGXLK010000523.1 GCA_018334735.1 Planctomycetota bacterium
CGGAGGGCGAGCTTCAGCCCGATTCCCGGCAGTGGTATGTGGACAGGTGGGTGCGGGAGCGAGAGAGCGATCCCGGCGATGCGCCGACGTTCTCAGATCCGACGAAAAAACTCTGCCTCGTGCTCGGCGAGACAGGCTCCAGTGTCACTCACGCTTTTGAGAAACCGGACACTTACGATCTACGCTCCCGTTACACTCACGATGAGCAGAGATTTGATATGGATGTAGAGGTGGAGGTGGGTGAATTGGTTCCTGAGCTGTTCCCGGCAGGAACAGGTAGTGAAGAAAAAGTGCCTGTTAAGTTGGATCACATGCCGTATGAGCTCCAGCTTCTGATTTCCCAGTACGCAAAAACGAAGGTATACAGGCGCTGGATGTCAACTCAGGGAACCGAAAAGCATAAACTCACGCTCAACCGCATACCGAATTCTCTGTGGTGGCTGGCTGACTGGGATAAAAAGGACGGCCAGAGCCGCCCCTGCACCTCCAATTATTACTACACCTATTCCGGTTGGGGCAAATCAGGTGGGTTAACTTTCTCCGGAAACCTTTTCAATGCAGAGGCCGCCAGCATCTGGTTGGATGATGAGGCGGTTCCGACGAAACTGGGCCGAGACGCTTTGCCGGACGCGGTGCCCGTCTTTGTAAACAGCAGCGGGCAAACGCTGAGAGACGAACTCAAAATATATGGAGCTTACGGCGATAAGAGGATACCGACCGAAGCGGCAGACAGTCCTGTGACAAAGACCTGGGAAATTACCTCGAATCCGGACGGTCTTTTGCGAGGACTCAACTCAGAAAACAATAATACAGTTACCGATACTGATTGGGTCAGTGTTCTTTTTGCCGAAGAGGCAGGCCTCCAGGACGAAGCGACAATCAAGCTGGATGTGAGGGGTCCCGAGTTCACCATCCATCGAGAGCTGAGGCTTTTCGGGTTTCCGGGGATGCGGCTGTCGAGAATCCAGTTCGACTGGGAGGAAAACTCACTCAATGACGGTCAGGATATTCGTATCGACCGCGACACCGACGTTGTGGCGCCCGAGTGGCGGGAGGAACGTCAAGAGGGAAATCAGCCCTGCGCGTATGTGCGGGGACAGAGGGCAACACTGAAGGTTAAACTTGCCGGCCGTGGCGGTGGTTTTCTTGAGGCGAATCAAAAGGTTACTATCGGAGCCGAGGGTGGAGGTCCGCTGGGTCCTATCGAGCCGACCGAGGTGCAGATTTGTGACGCTGACGGCAAGATGGTGTATTTCCAGCTGCAATGTTCCCGGCCGATAGCAGCGCCGGTTCAGAAGAGTTCGTTTGAGTGGCACTGGTATCTGACGAAGATGGGAGATGAGGATTGCGGGCGTGTGGAGCTTGGTCGCACTGAGCACACGGGGTATGTACTGCTGGATAAACCGCAGGCTCCGATGGAAGATGCGTGGGCAGAGGTGCTGGACTACAGCTGCCGATGGGCGGAGGGCACGACCACTAAAAACAAAGCCGCTGGTGAGGTCACTAAAGCTATCTACAATTCGGGGCGGTTTGAATTTACAAACGAGTTAGGTGGCACGTACATTTTTGGAGAAGATCCAGGACAAAGATTTTATTTGGCGCACTTTTTGGATCGCTTGAGTGGTGCGCAGGGATTAGGAAAAGATGTACACTGCGAAGATTGTGCGTGGGGCACGGTTGCTTTTTCGAATGTGTTGGGAAGCAGTCTGCGGGTTCACTTCCTTGGATTCACAGGGGGGACATATATGTGGGATATTGATACCCACAAGGTTGTGCTTATTGGCAAGGATACTTGGGAAAAACAGTCCTGGCGCAATCATAAGGTTGCTTGGGCTGGAAGTCCAGGATCAGATGCAGGGCGCGTTTATGATGCGACATTGGCTTTTGATGGGCACGGCGATCCTACAGTTGCTCCTTATCACGAAATTGTACCGACGGATTACTTATTCTACAGCAAGGAATCATCCCCAAGTTTCGATGATTATAAAGAGAAACTGGTCGTCCCGGCCGACTATGACTTGTTTCGCCCTATTGCTACTGGGGATGGTTATTGCGAACAGGAGATTGAATGTAAATGAGGGAAGGAGAAAACAGAGTATGCGATTTTTAATAACCATTGTTCTGTTCGGACTTGGATTTTTAATACCAGTAACCAGCGGCGCAGTTTCAGAAAAGAAGATCGAAAAATTAGATAATCAGTTCGATAAGGCCTTCAATTTCCGTAAATGGGCGGGAGAATCAGGGAAACAGGCGATTTACCATAGCAATCTAAATGTGGCTGGTCTTATTGAGGAGGAATATTCATTAGACATGAAAGATTCCCTTGTAGAGGACGGTTATGTCAGGCCCAATGGCTACCGCACACATTATTTTTTATTTGGGAAAAAAGCAGAAAAAGATAGCGATGGAAAGCGGCGATGGTATAGCTGTCGAATTTCCGAACGCTACAGCGTGAGAGATGCGCAGCGGGATCTTTGCCGGCAGTGGGCGAATCATCCAGTTGTTCTCCGCGCTAAAACCATTCCAACTCTTCAAATCGGAAATCATCATTTCGTATCAGCGGAACAAGAGGATCCAAGCACTATCTGTTTTACGCGAGGAAACATCGTAGTTGTAGTCAGCAACAAGAAAGGCGGAACCCCCTTCAAGGTTGCCCGCATGATAGACAGGCGGCTGCAGATGCAGCATTTGACCAAGCAGGCCCCTCTTAAGGGGAAGGATTACACCGATGGAAAAGAGGCTCCTGCCCAGAAGGTTGAAACCGGCGAGAAGATTGTCGTTGCTGAAGATGTTGTGGAGAAGAAAAAGAAAATATCAGTGGTGGCGAGCCAGGGAAAACTCTTTCTCAACGACAAAGATCAGCTCGTTCTTGACCCCGGTGGGGCAAAAAGGGAAATCAAAATCTGGAAAGTCTCCCGCACCGTTTACAACCTGGAAGAACCGGAAGAAAAGTAAAAGCAGCCAGAGAGAAAACTGGCTAAAGGCCTTACATACGGGTAGGCCTTTGGCAACTATGCGTCGCACGGCCAAAGGACCTCCAACTCAACATCCCTGCCGACCTGGCATCAAACGTTCATTCCCCTGTCATATTGTCCGTTCTCCCGCAGTAATTCTTTAAAACCCGCCCGTCAGCCGGTAAAATGTCCCTATGCTTTCTGCCATGAGACAGGCCGGCTCGGTCGGCGGCGCATTGAACTCGTCCCGGTGGAGGAGGACGAGGAGAGCACATGGCGCGCGCAGGAGGTATCGCCGCCTTACAGTTGATTTAAGGGGGGTGAAAATCGCTTCTAAGCCCTCTGAGAGGCCCCTTAAAATACGTAACGATATCCTGAGCAACGAGATGCGATGGTACGTCCCCATTACT
>JAGXLK010000524.1 GCA_018334735.1 Planctomycetota bacterium
AAAAAACAAAAAATGCGTATAAAAGGCTGGGCGAGAGAATTGCTAATACTTCACCCAGAGTGGATGTCGACGGACAAGAAAGAGGCGATAGAAACCGGACTTCGGTGGACGGCAGGAGGTCAAAGGCCATGGAAAACTTTGCCGGTTTGCTGACTGTCACGGAAGCTGGAAAAGCAACCGGGATAGATGGGTTACAAAAACAGGGAGGTTTGGCCAGGGGAACCACCACGGTCCATTTTGTCGCGCCCGATGCCGATAGCGCCGTGCTCACGTACGAGGTGATCTTTGTAGATGATGTCGGAAAAGATGCGCGAAAACAACTTGCGTCTCTACCGATTGGGCTTTCCAAAACAAAAGTAAAAAGCGTGGGAACGCACGGGTTTATGTTCGCTTCGCAAAATCCGGATTTAGGTACGCATCGGATGCTTTATACCTGGAGTAAACAGCACAATCTCCGCATCACGCTCCAGGGCTTTAATGTGACGCCTGAAAAGCTTATTGAACTCGCAAAACGTATGTTTCAGCGGCTGGAGAAATAGCCTGCCATATTTCTGGAATCTGGATAACCAGCGCATCAGGGGTTTGGACAAGCGGCTGAAAGGGCTTAACAGAAGGGAGCTTCACTTGTCGATGTTATGGTTTTTAATGGCCCAAAGAATTGTTTTTTGCGCTCTGTATTGATCGTCCAGTTTACCGGGGGTGTGTGAACCCCACTGAGTTCATCGAAATTCTTCTCACGTTCCGCTCCCCGGATACTTACGTACGGTTTTTCGCCAGCTCCCGCTCCCTGCCCAAAACAGCCCCACGAAGCGTACTTTTCAACTGCCGCTTCCATGTTTCCCAACCGTGAGGTGTCTTTTGGGCAGCTTTAATCGGGCTGTGAATCCGCTCTCCGGTAAATAACGTATGTCCCCCGGGCTACTCGCGTCCGGTTTCGTTCGCAACATCAACCAAGGTGTTGGGGTATCTCGTTTCTGAAAGCCATCGATAGCAACTGCGGTTTTCACTCTTTCGGCTTTTTGTCGTCAGGCAGGTAAATCGCAAATATTCTGGGGTCGGGATAATACTTTGCGATATGCCCGGGCGAACCGGCAGCCCCGCAGGCTACGCTGATGCGACATTTTGCTTTGGCCGGGTCGCCGCTTGCGGGCAACAGGTAACGCACCTTCACCTTGATATTGCCCGGGGCCGGATTGAGCAGACCCACGACACTTGATTGGTTCAAGGCCGCCCGCATCGTCCGGCTCAGTTCGCCAAGTTCCAGATCGCAGCCTCTCCGCTCCGCCTCAACTCCCGTGAAGGTTGCCGGAAACATGTCGAGGCCCTTTTCCTTCAGACTCGCGTCCATTGCGTCGACCCAATCTTTGCAGTATTCCTGGACTTTTTCTTTTTTTTCGGCCACACTCATTTTATCGGCCCCGGTGACGAGTTCAGTTTTGCTGCCGCAACCCGCAATCAGCCCCACAATTCCGACCAACAACATACAACGAATCACTCTTCGCCCGCTCATTCTCCGTCCTTTCTCCAAAAAAGTTCTGCTGGTTGGATTTCTCCTCTGTTTTTGCTTGTTCCACCTGATTCACTTTCGCCGGCGGAACCAGACCTTTCGGGATGGTAACGGGAAGAAGCAAAAGTTTCTCCCGTCTTGCAGGGACCTTCATGGTGCTCGCCCCTACTCCAGCCCGGGCAATTCGGGGAGATCTTCTCCACTGCTTTCGGATTCGGTTTCCTCATCCTCTTCAGTTCCGTCCGCCCCCTCCTCTTTGGTTTTTTCGTCTGCCCCTTCCTCAAATTCTTCCCCGGCTTTTTCTTTGGCTTCTTTGGCTTTTTGTGCAGCTTCTCGTTGTTTTTCGAGCATTTTCAGGCGGGCGTTGTGCATTTCTTTTTCGGCTTCTTCGAATATTTGCGGGATTTTGGGTTTTTTTGCCATCAGTTTTTCATACACTTCGAGCGCCTTTTCATATTTTTCTTCTTTCGTAAGTTTCCGCGCTTTCCGAATCAATCCTTCCGGGCTGGTATCCTCGCCTTTCGTATAGAGGCTCGGGCTGAATCCCACGATCACGATGGCGTGGATGAGAATGGCAAATAAGAAAAACTGCCAGAGTTTAAGTTTGCCGGTCCTCTTTTTTGTTTGTTGATTCATTTCGGTTGTCATAATGACTCCTATCGTTGTTCTCGCACGGCAAGTTCAAGGTATCCGTCGGCCTGGTTGACGGCGTCGATTGCTTTTGCCACTGCTCCGTAGTCGGCATCACGGTCCGCAAAAACCGTCACTGTTTTATTCTCTTTAGGGGCCTCGGGCACGATGTAAAATGACACTTCCTGCTGCAATTCTTCAGGATCCTTCTTCACACCATTGACCAGATATTCGCCGTTTTTGGTCACGATGACGGTGATTTCACGCGGGCGTGATCTTTCCCCCATATCGGCGCTGGGGAGCATCACGTCTTTCTCGCTGCTTTGTGAACTTTCCGGCCAGCGCGAAGAAAATAATGAGCAGGAACGCGATATCGCTCATGCTCGCAAACGAAGTCCGCCACTCGGTTTTCTTGGAGCGTTTAACTCTCACAATCATTCTCCTTCGGAACCGGCCTGACGGCGGCTTTCAACAGCTTTCATCACCAGCATATCCACCAGTCCGTTGGCGCTCTCTTCGGTTCTCACACTGAGACTGTCGATTTGCGCTGTAAAATAGTTGTAGAACAGCACGGCCGGTATGGCGATCAGGAGTCCCGATGCGGTTGTGACAAGTGCCTCCTGGATGCCCGACGCAACATCCTGGGCGCTGGGACTTGCGGTGGCCGCGATTTCCTGAAAGGCATTAATCATTCCGGTTACTGTTCCCGCGAAACCGAACAGAGGTGCCACATTTCCGACGGAACTCAGCAGTGGCAAACGGCGTTCGAGATCCGTTGTGTTCAGGATGCTGGCATCTTCCATCATTTTGTTGATTTCGCTCTGAATGAAATCGAGATTCGGTTCTTCGCGGAGTTGTTTGAACTTCCGAACTCCCGCCAGAAATATCTCGGAAAGCAGCCCGGGATTATCCAGACAGTACTCCTCGATCCCATCGACATCCCCTTCTTCCACCAGATCGTCGATGGTACCAAGCACTTCGTCTTGCTCCTGGGAAGCGCTCCGCAGGTAGAGCCAACGGTCGAAAATGATGGCCAGCGCCACCACCGAGCAGGTCAGCAGAGGGATCATGAACCAACGGCCCTGTCTCAACAATTCGATCATGGGATTATTCCGTTTCCTTCCTCAGTTTCATCGGTTTATCATCGATCGTGTTTTTCCAGGTAATCTTTCTCCGCTTCCTGGAAGAAATCAATCTCGTCCGAAACTTCCGTATCAGGTACTTTGT
>JAGXLK010000525.1 GCA_018334735.1 Planctomycetota bacterium
CTCCGTCAGGTCGGCGCGGGTGAAAGCCGTCGGATCCGCTCCAGTATGCCTCCGAAAAGCTCCCGCGGTACCGCGACCGCCGCCATCTGGAACACGATACCCCTCGCTCAACGCCGCCAGGGCCCTTTCTGTGTCATTGACTACATGATATGGGCAGAAATTGACACTGGTCAAGGGAAAAACGACAAAGCTGGACAAATGCGGACAAAGGCTGCCGGCGCAGGTCGCAGATCTACTCGCGCAACGCAGATGGGTGAAGGAGCGGGAGGACGACAGTGGCTGAACAGCTCTACGTTTACCGCTGGAAGAACAATCCCGTGCGCGAGCGTCTCTACGGGTCGCACGTGCCGTGTTCTGCGTCGCATGGCCCGCAACAACACACTGGTGGAGTTTACCGATACCGGCGAGAAGCACGGCTCGGCGGGTCTGCCGGACGTGTATATCTTCTGGCCGGCGCCGGACGGCACCGGCTGCAACGGTATAGGGGTCTGACCATAGCAAAGCACCACGATTTTTAACGACGGGGTGCGGGGCGAAGGACGATTGACGAATAACGAAACACGAGAAACGAGGAACGAAACGCGCGAAACTATTAACTCTCAACCGTGAACGGGCGATGACGTTCGCGAGAAGGGCGAGGTCCGGCTTTACAGGGGTGGACGCAGGAGGGTGTCGATGCTGTCGAAGTGATCATCGAGCGAGTAGAGCGCCGCACCATGTTCCAATGCGCTCGCCGTTATCCACATGTCGTTGGTCGGGATGGGTTGCCCCTTACCACGCAAGGTTCTGTAGACCTCAGCATAGTATTCTGCTGTCATATAGCCTGTTTCGACAAATTTGACCCGCGGGCGGTCCAGAAACTCTTCCAGCTCCCGAATGTTTTTCTCCAGATGGTTTCCGCAGCGGAATCCGCCCAGCAACTCTCCCATAACGGTCGCACAAATAAGGACCTCCTCCGGGGTCTGTAGCCTTGATACAACCTCGTCGGTCCCACGTTTAAACTCACTGTAGACGTTGGTGTCGATGAGCATACGTTTCATTCCCACATCTCCCCGTCAATCCGAGAGAAGGGCGCAACCGCTTCATCGAATTCCGCTTTCTCCTCCTCGTCCCACGTGCCCGCCAGATCATCGAGATCATGATGGTTGCGTTGAAACTTTTTGTCCGCCTGTCCCGTCGCCTTTTTCAAAAGGCGCAGAATGGTCGAATTGAGGCTGGTCGACCATTCTTCGGATTGCTTTCCCAGTGCCTCTTCCAGATCGGCATCAATTCCGCGCAGGGTAAGTCGTTTCATCGCCGCCTCCTCCTGTGGTGCATAAAAAGACATCAGTATGACGTCATTATAATACACCATACGGGAACACGGGGCAAATGTCTATCTTCACGCAAAGATGGGGCATGCAGGTCTTCTTACTGTTCGGGCGTAAATGCCGCTAAGTGATTAGGGATTGCGCGATTGGGATGGTATGGTTATGATTGTGGCTGTTATGCCACGTGCCAATGTCCCCGAAGCCCACAGGCAGGTACATAATGGTCGGATACGCCTATCGCCTCACTCACTGCTGCCACGGGCGGGAGTTTTTGCTTGGCTTTCGGCGCGACCGAAATACCTGCAGGAAATGGTGTGTGCCGAGGTGGTGGAGCAGCCGTGGCAATGGGAGTGGTGCGGTTACCAGTCTGTAACTGGTGTGAGCGACCGTTACCCAATGCTCGAAGGAGGTCTTAAATGAAGCACGCAAAGCCATACGAAGAGACCGGGTTTACCTTAATAGAACTGCTGGTCGTGATTGCTATCATCGCGATTCTGGCGGCAATGCTGATGCCGGCTCTGGAGAGGGCTCGTGCTGCGGCCACCCTCGCAGCCTGCAAAGCCAATCTCCATCAATTCGGCCTGGGTGCATGGATGTACGTCGATGATTATGACGTGCTGCCCATGGCCGGATGGTCGAACATGCAGTCACAATCGCCCAAGCTGTGGATGCAGGCCAGCGCGAATGCCCCGTTGGGCAGTGAGTTCCACCATTTTTCCACAAACTACCTCCATACCACCAATACGCAGCCAGGGGTTAATTACCCCAGGGAGAATTATGGGGTTCTGAACTGCCCGGCGAAGAAACTCTCGGGTTCCCCTTCCCGGTGGCCCGGCATCAACACGTCGTACGTCAACCCGGCCACTCTCTCGCGCTACCAGGCCCGCTACCACGATCCTTCCAACAATTTCCTCCCGCGTAACGAAGCAAACATGCAGGACGATCTCTACGCGCTGTACGGGAACTATAATCACTACTATCACGTCCCGCCGCGTCCGATGAGGGTGAGTTCCCACGGTTCCTATCCTGTGCTGTTCGATGAAGCCATAGCCAATCCCGTCCGTCACAGAATAATAGCGGATGCGGGGGTCTCGCCGGTCAACCACGGCCTCTCTGGCGCCCCGCGTCTGGCTGGTGATGGTTTTCCCGAGGTCGGCGGGATATCCATGAACGTTCTTTACTGGGACGGTTCGGTCATCACCCAGAAAGCGGATCGGTACTGGGCTGGCAGTTGTTACGGGGATTACATGAACCGTTGGAATAGCGGCACCTTTACGGCCTGGTACCTGCCTTACGTTCGCAAATCCCCTTTTCCCAGGTAATCCACGATACCTGCCCGGAGTATTTCCACCTGGAAGCCGCGGCAATCTCGCTGTTGGGCCAACAAAACGACGAGATTGCTTCGCCCATCTCGCGATGGACTCGCAATGACCTGTTGAACGGTATTTTTGCGTCAGGGCGCGGCACTCCAGAATGCATATATCGGACTTTCAGCCCTTCATCTGGTTGCAACCCCGCGGTTAAGGTTGGGGGCGGGTAATGGAGCGGATGATGGGCCTGCTCTACACCCGGGGTTCGCTCGGCCACATCGTGGCCTCACCAGGCTCTGTCTGAGAATGCGGTCGTCGGACCGAGAGCGAGCGTCCCGCATTCGCGGGATGACTGGGTGATGGTGAACGAAGAAATTATAGGGCTGAAAACCTGCAATATAATTCTCGGAATTCCAACGGTAAACTGGTCGTGTCCAAAAGATGGTGCCTTTCAAACATGAACAAGACGGCACGATATTGGAAACCAACATCATCGCGATCGGATTAATATGCTCGTTAAAATGGCTGCTTCGCCGGCCTGGAGTTCAGAACGCGGCCCGGAAACCTGCTGGTTTCCCGGCAGGACGCTGGCCCGGTGTTTGGCCAGCCCCGCGACTGCGGGGGCGAACGACAAACGGCAGGTCCGCCTCGGCGATGCGGACCTACAGCTCTCGAGCATCTTCCGAAATCGCAGCGGTTGTTGGTCTTTGGAATCTTCCCGGAATATGCCCCGGAC
>JAGXLK010000526.1 GCA_018334735.1 Planctomycetota bacterium
GACGATCAGTTGATCGTCTTTCCACGGTCTGACCATTACTTTTTCGGCGTTTTGCACTCCAGGGTGCATGAAGTTTGGGCCCGAGCGCAGGGAACGCAGCTTCGTGAGGCGGAGAGCGGTTTTCGCTACACTCCAACGACTTGTTTCGAGACCTTCCCGTTCCCCTGGCCGCCAGGCGAGGAGCCGGAGGATGATCCGGTCGTGGAAAACATTGCCGGGGCGGCCCGGGAACTGAACGAATTGCGTGAAAACTGGCTGAATCCGGACGAGTGGACCGTCACGGAGACGCTCGAATTTCCCGGTTCGGTCGATGGTCCGTGGGCCCGCTACGTGGAGGCGCCCGACGAGCGAGGGATAGGCACGGTCCGGTATGAGCGCACCGTGGCGGATCCCCCTTTCGCCGATGCTCTGAAAAAACGCACGCTGACCAACCTGTATAACGAGCAACCCACCTGGCTCCAGAACGCCCACGCCAAACTCGACGAAGCAGTCTGCGCCGCCTACCGCCAGACCACCGGCGACGAAGAGTGGACACCGGACATGGACGATGAGCAAATTTTGGAAAAACTGCTGGCCTTGAATCTGGAACGGGGGGGAGATTGACGCCCACGAGGGTTCAGACGCAAGTTCAAGACACCTGGAAAACCGCTTTCGTATGCGGAAACCCTTGAAATCTAAACGATTGATTGTACCATGAGAATGACTTCTGAGGGAGGCTGAGCAGAGGAAAAGGGACCACCAAATTGTTAGGGAGGCAAAATGAGATTCGAAAAGGCATTGGAAGCAATACCTACCAAGAACGCGCTCAAGCGTACGGCCTCAGCGCACGTGCGTGATTATCAGCATTTGAATGAGCAGCGGCTTCGGGAGAGCATCTGTGATACAAAGAACCAGTATACCCACCCCGAGACAGTTAAAAAGGCGCTCAATGAAGTTTTTTATGTGAACGATGACCTTAGCCACCGTGTATTAGCGTGGATCATACTCCATGATGTTCTGCTCAACGAATATGGCCACCTCCTTGAGTTCGAAGAGCTCAGTGAAGAGGTGCAACAGAAGGAGCAACAGATCGTCAAAGCGGCCGACGAAAAGACACTTCGCGAACTTGCTGGCGATAAAGAAAGTAGCGTTCGCTACAAGAATCTCTCCCTTTACCAATTCGTTCTTGAGACCGCGTGGGAGCATCGCGAGACAAAGTCTGTGGATGAGGCGAATTTGCTCCGTAAACTGCGGGAACGTCTTCAAATAACGGAACGCGAGCATCGCATTTTAGAGGCGAAACTGGGCAAGTACCCAAAATCTGACAATCGGCTCCACACCCGGGATGAGATAACCGACACAGTCCGACTTCTTGAGAGCAAGGGACTGCTGTTTGAGGTGCGGGATGATGATGGGATCGATTTCGTTGTTATTCCTGAAGAAATCGCCGACAAAATTAAGGAGGCCCTCAACGTCGAGATTCGCCGCCCCGGATACGAACAACTGCTCGAATACAAGGCGGTACGTAACAAATCATATCTGAAAAATGTGCTGAAAAACGCCGGGGTGCCGTATCCGACTCGCACAACCCTGACGGAGCTACAAAGCCGCGTTATGGAGACGGTGCGGCCGTCAGTTGTTCTTGGGGGTGACAGCCCGCGCGGGGGATTAAACAGCCAGGATTTGGCTGAATGGTGTGCTGATTTGGGACTTAATGTAGCCGGGCTCAAAGACGACCGAATAGATAGAATAATCAAACATTACGATCAGCTGGAACTACACGGTGTCGAAGAAGGTGACGAACGGGAAGTGTGGTATCATTATTTCACAGAACTGGGTTCCCGTGATACAGATATTCTGCGAAAGCAACATATTATTGAGCGCGACAGCGAAATGGACGGGTATTTCGAGGATGCAACGACTTATCTTTTTGAAACCAAACTCAACCTTTCTCCTTTGCGTCAGGCTGGGACTGAGCACTCGGACGGGCTTTTATCTTTTGAAGACAAGTGGGTAATGTGGGACAACAAGAGTTCTGCATCGCCGATCCGCCTGAAGGATTTTCTTCGCCAGTTTGATTCATACATGGATCGTGCGGAGAAGGACGTGCCGGTATTTCTGGTCGTCGCTCCCTCATTCACCCCAGAGTCCGACACAACTGCCTTGCGTTACACTGCCGAGCACATTGGCAGAAACATAGTTCTGATCGAGGCCGGTGAGCTCAAGGAACTGGCCGATCTATGGTCGAGCGAGGACAACAAGAACCGGTCGCAGCCTTTCCCCCTTGGCATGCTCGCGCGGCCGGGACGATTCAACCTCGAAAGCGTCCGCGCGTCGATTTGAGGCCGGTGGGAGAATACCGATACCTGAAGCAGTTCTACGTTATAGTGAACGAATAGGCTCCGGCCGTTGGTATCCACAGAGAAACCCGGAGACGGGCGAGTATGACGTCGAAACCATCCGCTCCACCGACTGGCTCATAGACCAGATAGTCTACAGACCCGACGGCCTGACGGAGGAGGAAGTGCGGGTTGTAGAGGAAGGATAACAATTGCGGTTTCCCTTTCAGAGATTTTTGTGGCGCGGGGACGGCGAATGGCAGAGTGTTCAGTTATATCTTTGCTGGGACCTGTTCTTTTGCTTAATGTATATGACCGAGAGAGCTTGATGACTCAATCTGTATTTCACAGAACGACTTGGAGGAGGCAACACTATGCGAAAAGTGCTTATGATTCTGGCATTGACAGCATTGGCTGTGCCAGCGTTGGCAGGCGGTGAAATTACGAGGGAAGAATTCGATAAACTTAAAAAACGGGTCTACGACCAGTCGGAAGTCATCGGTAACCTTCGCGGGCGCATCGCCGTTCTGGAAAAGAAGATCGATAAGCTCGAAGAAGCGCAAACGGCGGCCGAAACGGCTGAAAAAACGGATGATGCTGCCGAAACAAAAGAACAGGACAGCCGGGGTGTCAAAAAGCTTCAACAGATCCCGGCCCATCCCGGCACGTGGACGGAATGGCATTACGTTGGTTACAGCTGGCGGAAACGAAAATGGAGTGTGAAACGAACGGGCGACAAGAAAAGCGGCGCCATCAGATTGGAAGGAGCCGACCGCGCCAAACGCAGCCGCATCCTGCACAACGCGACCCTCAAAGGCGATTTCGTCGTCCGACTGGCGCTCAAAGCGTCCGGTGATTCGGTCGTGGAACTGGCTCAGGGCAAGAGCGCGGCGAAACTGAAGAAAGGTTTCCGTCTGTCCCTTCCCCGCAAAAAACTGGCATACGTGGAGATCCGACGCCAGGACGGCGAATTATCGGCCAGAATCAACGGTGAAGAAGCGGAAGTGACTGCAAAAAACTACAAAGGCAAGAAAAC
>JAGXLK010000527.1 GCA_018334735.1 Planctomycetota bacterium
ATCCAGCGGGAAAATCTACCCGTCAACCCGCTCTATTTCGCCCGGGATGGCGAGCGGTACCGAAGTCTGGGCTGTGAAACCTGTACGTCTCCCGTGGCATCAAACGCGAGCAATGTCGACAAGATAATCGCGGAAATCCGCACCGGCGACACCGCCGAACGCGCCGGTCGTGCCCAGGATAAGGAAGACGTTGATACGATGCAAAAACTCAGGGCGCTGGGGTATATGTGACAAATCAGCGCGGCCCCCGGATTTGCCATAAACCAGCCAAACGAGGAAACGTCCCCTCCAGCCCTGCGCCGGAGGAACGAATGATTGGCCACTGCGTAACTCGTCCGGCAAACGTGCTCTCGACCCCACTCTCAACTCTAAACTCTCTCCAGTCCGTAATCAGTTCACTCACAACTCAAGCCTGCTCCGGAGCCTCCTCCCATGCGTAAACGCAACGCCCTGAAACTCGTCCTGGTCGGTTCGGTCGATCACGGGAAATCCACGATGATCGGCCGGCTTTTCCACGACACCGATTCGCTTCCCGACGGCAAACTCGAGGAAATCCGTGCTGCTTCCGAACGTGAGGGTCGCGACCTCGAATTCGGTTTCATCATGGATCATCTTACCGAAGAACGCGAGCGCGGCATCACCATTGATACGGCCCAGGCGTTTTTCGCCACCGACAAACGCGATTACGTCATCATCGATGCTCCCGGCCACAAAGAGTTCCTCAAGAATATGATCACCGGCGCCTCCCAGGCCGATGTTGCTATCCTGATCTGCGGCGCCTACGAGGGAGTTGAAGAACAGACCCGTCGCCACGCCTACGTGCTCAAACTCCTCGGGATCGACCAGGCGATCGTAGCTTACAACAAAATGGACCTCGTGGGCTACGATCGGCACCGGTTCGAAGAAGTCCAGTCCGATCTGCTCGAATTTCTCGAGCGCATTGGCGTCGATCCTCGCCTGGAGATCCCTATCAGCGCGAAACTCGGTGATAACGTCGCGGGCCGGTCAGAAAACATGCCATGGTATGAAGGTCCCACGATTCTGGAAGCCCTCGATCAGTTCGAAAAAACCGCCCAACCCGTCGATAAACCCATCCGTTTCCCCATTCAGGACGTCTATGAAGTCGGCGGAGAACGCCTCGCCGTCGGACGCGTCGAAAGCGGCACGCTCGAACGCGGCGCCGAATTGACATTCCTGCCCGGCCAATCCCGACGTAGAATTGCCGAAATTAGAAAATATCAGGAAACGGATCTCGCGAAAGCCGAGCCCGGCGAATGTATCGGTGTACTTTTCGAGAAAGACGGCGCTAAACGGGGAGAAGTCGGCTGTCCTCCTGATTCCCAGCCCCGTCTGGCCGATACAGTCCAGGCCAACGTCTTCTGGATGACGCCCGAAGCGCTGCATCGTGGCGAAAATCTTTCCATCCGTTGCGCTACCCAGGAGAAATCCTGCAGGGTCACCTCAATCCAGGAGAGAATTGACTCCGGCACACTTGAGCACATCGCCCGCGATGCCGAGGAACTGGCGGATACGGAAGTGGGCGAAGTCACAATCCAGACCGAAACCCCGATCGTCACCGAACCGTTCAGCGAGATTCCCGAACTCGGACGTTTCGTGCTGCTCCGCGGGCAGGATGTGGTCGGTGGTGGTATCGTCACCGGCTCCTGAGCCGCTCATTTTGGGCACCGCAATACCTTTTGAACCAGAGATAGTTTCATGATTTTCGGATTCGGAAGCAAAAAGAAAGTCTTCGGTATCGGCCTTGACGGATTCCCGCATTCCCTGGCCACCCGCCTGATGGAAGAAGGCCACATGCCCAATCTGCAGCGGCTCGCGGCCGAGGGCACATTCCGGGAAATCAACAGCGTCTACCCGACCGTCAGCAACGTGGCATGGGGATGCTGGCAGACCGGCGTCTCGCCGGCCGAGCTGGGAGTGTTCGGCTTCGTCGAACTCGACTCCGATCTGAGCCTGCGTATCCCAAATGCACGCGACATGAAAGCGACCACGATCTGGGAGAAGATGACAGAGGAAAAACGCCCGATCGTATCCCTGAGCGTCCCAATGACCTGGCCGGCACCCGAGGTGGAAGGACTTCTGGTGAGCGGATTTCTCGCGCCGAAACTCGACGAGCGAGCGGTTTCAAGCCCCGAGGTTCTGCGTAAACTGCGGTGGACAATGTATGAAATCGACACAGATCCCGCCCTCGCCCACCAATCACTCGATGATTTTCAGGAAGCGCACGAGCAAGTCAGCACCCGCCGTCAAACCACCGCCCTGGAACTGATGGAAAGTGAAGAGTGGGACCTGTTTTTCGTGCATGTGATGGATACCGATCGGATCAACCATTTCATATGGAAATACCAGCATGAACCGGAGAGCCCGCGGGGACGTTATTTCTACGAGTTCTACGAGCAAGTTGACGATTTCATCGGCCGGGTGGCGGAAAAGTTGGACGATGAAACCGAGCTGCTTATCCACAGCGATCACGGGTTCTGCGATCTCAAATGGGAAGTCCAGCTCAATCGCTGGCTCCGGGAACAGGGCTACCTCGAACTGGAAGATGAAATCGATCCCCGTAATCCGTTCCAGTCCATAAAACCCGACTCCCGGGCTTTCTCGCTGGTGCCGGGCCGGATTTACATACTTACCAAAAATCGCTGGGAAACAGGGCAGGTCTCCGACGTGCAATACGAAGGTTTGCGGGAGGAGATCGCCGGGAAACTTGAGAGTTTCGCCCACCCTGAATCCGGCGAATCGGTCTGCAGGAAAATTATGACCCGCGAAGAGGCTTTCAAAGGCCGTTATTCCCACCTGGCCCCGGATCTTCTGGTCGACCCTCAGAATGGCTACGATTTGAAAGCCAAACTCGGGGACGGACCGGTTTTCGAACGTGAAGTCCTGAACGGTATGCACACCTATGACGATGCGATGCTGGTAGCCAGTGAGGGGCTGGAAAACACCGCAAAATCGGAGAATGTTCGTGAAGTAGGCGCCAATCTCGCGCGGTATCTGCTGGGCTGACAGTCCACCATTTCTTCGCGCATATCCGGACTCCAGGGCTCTGAGCACCTTCAGCCATCTTCACCCCGTGCTGTTATCTGCCGGGCCGTTGGCCCTGAGAAGCACTTTCCGGGCAGTCCTGTCATTGCAATACGCCATGCGGCGACTACTTGTGTAGCCTTCTGCCATACCGTGAGCCATAAACGCATGTAGCACAGGCTCTCCAGCCTGTGGACCGGGTCACCAGACCCGGAATCGTTGTCGTTTGCTGCGAAACGGAATATGCGGCGTGGCGGACAATCGTATCAGCACCGGTTCGTGGGTGAACCCCGCCGGCGGAGCCGGCT